>CAZHAH010000150.1:0-15379 GCA_964530095.1 uncultured Desulfobacteraceae bacterium
TAAAAATCCCGCTTTTGTTACATACTAAAAGCTGCCGCTATGGCATCAATAACCGCCTAATCAAATACGCAGGAGGACACAAAATGAATGCTAAAGAACGTGTAATGGCTGTACTCAACCATGAGAAACCCGATCGGATACCCTGTTTCGGGGCCAATTGTATGGCAACTTATGATCAAATGGAAGCGGTTCAGGCCTTTTGGCCGGAAGGTCATGAAAACGGTGAAACCATGGCCAAAATTGCACTTGCCGCCCATACCGTGGTTGGTTTTGATGCCGTCAGAGTTCCCTTCTGCCAGACTTTTGAAGCACACGCCCTTGGCTGTAAGATAAAACCAGGCAAGGCGCCGGGTGGTCTTCAAGGAATTCCGGGGATCGATCACCCACCGCCCTTCAAAATAGACGACACACCTGAATTCCCGGATGACTTTCTCTCCCGTGGCAATATACCGGAACTGCTCAAAGCTGTCCGCATTTTAAAAAAGGAATTGGGCGATGAGGTGCCGGTGGTGGCGGGGATTATAGGGCCTTTTACCCTTGCCGGGTCTCTCATTGATACGGTTCCCCTTCTCAAGGCTTCCTTTAAGGCTCCTGAAAAAATGCGACCTTGGTTAGAGCTAGGAGAAAAGGCCGGCACTGCTTTGGCGAAGGCTCTTATCGATGCAGGGGCAGATATCATTTCCTGTGAAGATATGACCGCCTCGCCTGAACTGATTGCTCCTAAAACTTACTTGGACTATGAATTGGAATATCAGAGCAGGCAATTTGAAGCGATCTCTGTCCCGACGCTCCTTCATATATGTGGCAATGTGGACTCCATTGTTGAATGGATGGGGCAGACCGGGCCGAGTGTTCTTAGCCTGGACCCTAAAACAAATCCCCAGGTTGCCAGGGAAAAATGCGGACCGGATGTTGTTTTGTTGGGCGGATTGGATGTGGCTACCACTCTCTTTTTGCATGGACCTGATGAGATTAAACAGGAAGCAGAGAAGGCCATTGCCGATGGTGTCCAGATTTTGGCACCGGGTTGTGCGGTGGGGCCGGACACACCTACAAAGAACCTTCTGGCCATGCTGGATGTGGCCAAGGCGCATTAATTGAATATTGTCGATTGGAGATTGCATATTTAAGGAGATAAGAAATAGTATGGCAAGACTGGGGGTTGCATTGGACCTGGGCACCAGTGGATTTCGTGGGCAGGCCCTTGATCTGGATCAAAACGGAATGATTATATCCACCGCCGTCACCACCCGACATGCCCTTCCCGGTGCCAATGTTATGGATCATCTTCATTTTGCCATTGAGATGGGTCTTGATCGGGCCCACGAGGTTGTGATTCATGCCGTCAACAAGGTGATTGACCATCTGAGGATTGAAAATTATGAGGTGGTGCGACTGGCGGTTTGCGGCAACCCCATCCAACTTTCCCTTTTCCAGAAAATCGAAATCAGAGACCTTGCCTATGCGGGCAAGCGGAAACTGGAAGCCCTAGGAGTGGTTGCTCCGAAAAGAGATGCTCAAATCGTGAAGGCCCGGGAAATTTCCGGGCTCAATTTGCCGGCAGAAGCGGATGTCCTGATTCCTCCGGCGGTTCGGCATGAAATCGGTGCCGATGCCCTGGCCATGATGATACAGACCGGCATGCTTGAAAAGGATGAGACCGCCATTGCCACCGATTACGGCACGAATGCCGAGATGGCGCTAATCGTAAATGGTACTGTTTACACCGGTTCAACCGCCGCCGGGCCTGCCCTGGAGGGGCAACACATCGAGGATGGTCTGTTGGCGCTTCCCGGTGCCATCAGCGATGTCGAATTTGAATCGAAGAATGGAGCACCGACATGCGCTTCAGCCGCAGCGTCGCAAGATCAACCCATGCGGGGGAGACTGAAGACCTTTATTCTCGATAATGATATGACGGCTCATGCGGGCGACATAGTGGACCCAACCACGGGAAGCCTGCTTGAAAGGGGGGTAGAAAAGGCCGTAGGTATAACAGGGACCGGCGTTGTTGCCCTGATCAGCCAGGGTTTCGAAGCAAATCTCATCCAACTTCCGCGAATCATTACTTCGGATTCAAAAATCCATTTGCCCAACGGGATCAAGTTTACTGAGAAAGATCTTGAGGAAGCCGGCAAGGCCATCGGCGCAGTCAGAGCCGGTCATATCGCTTTATGCCGGGAGGCCGGAATTGATCTGGAAGATATCGAAACCGCTTACATGTCCGGAGCATCCGGTACTTATGTAGATGCGTTAAAGGCCCAACAGATTGGTATGATACCAAAAGGTGTCAAAAAAATCTACCAGGTGGGAAACTCCTCTCTGGCTATGGCCAGAGACATGGTCTGCAACGTGGATCAACTCCGGCACATGAAGCGGATCGCCGTTGATTTAAGGCAACATCACTGCATGTTTGCGAATTCCAAGGTGTTTGAAAAGGTCTATATTCTGGAACTTTCTTACTGGACACAGGGGATGTCTTTAGATCAATATCATAAGTTTTTAAAAAAATTTGGTCTTCCGCCTTTAAAAGAGAGTGCAAATGTTCCTGAGGTCATTAAGACGGTTGAGAAAGATATACCGGAATTGGGGACCATGGGTCTTATGGTCATCACCGATATCGGTGAGCAAAAAACGACTGTCTTTAAGGATTGCATTGGCTGCGAGGCCTGTGTTGAGGAATGTCCCGAGAGTGCTCTTTACATGGAAGAGAAGGAAGGGGATTTTTCATTTGCCATTAACCTGGCTTTATGTAATGGTCTCGCCTGCCGGAGATGCGAAAAAGTTTGTCAAGAAAAAGACTTTTCCCTAAGAAAACTGTTCACTACCGAAGGTGAGACCCATACGGAAATATAGTTGTAAAAATATTAAGACATTAATCGTAACGCATCCAAATAATGAAAGGAGGTGAAAAGAATGGAGAATGCCGAATATTATGAAAAGGCGGCCCAGTACATCGTTGATGCAAATGAGGAAGATGCGGTGGAATTGGCCCAAAAGTATTTGGACGAGGGTCTCGACCCGGTCGAGATGATCGAAAAAGGTCTTTCCGAAGGCATCCGGAAACTTGGGGAGCTCTTTGATTGTGGCGAGGTCTTTTTGCCGCATCTCATCATCGCCTCGGAGGCGATGACCGCAGCGGTAAAGGTGCTGGAACAGGCTCTCCCCCCAGACCAGGTCGGCAAGAAACTGGCCAAGGTTGTTCTCGGAACGGTCGAAGGGGACGTGCATGACATTGGCAAAGGGATTGTCGCCACCATGTTAAGGGTTTACGGCTTCGAGGTCATCGATCTGGGTCGAGATGTACCGATTGCTACTTTTGTGGGAAAAGCAAAAGAGTTCGACGCAGATGTTGTCGGTTCATCCGCTTTGATGACGACGACCCAGGTGGGACAAAAAGCGCTTGAAAAGGCCCTCAAAGAAGCGGGAATTAGAGACAAGGTGACAACAATGGTGGGCGGCGCGGCAACCACCGAACATTGGGCTGCGAAAATCGGTGCCACTTTTTGGGCGGAAAACGCAGGTGATACCGTGATAAAACTCAAAGAAATATTCAGTTGAAAGGAGGTGAGAATATGACAAAACACCTTACTCGACGGGGGGACGGAGCGCTCATTGAAATGACCTCTGAGGAAATAATGGGCGACTTTGAGGCGGGCACTGAGGACGCCGCCGCGAAAGGAAAAATTGCACCTCTGTCAAAGGATGATCTGGACAAGCTGCTGGACATCTTCACCGATCCCACACGGTTTGTGAGCGTAGAGCAAGGGAACGAAGTGGTCGTAACCCACGATATCGGAACTTTGCGGCTAATGGGTGACCAGGGTAACAGCGGTGTAGGTATTCCGCTGAGCAGAGTGCATGGCATCCAGGTCCACGAAAGGGCATTTTGTGCGGATACGATGGAGCTGGGACATATCGATTATAGCTTCAAGCCCGTAAAGCCGGTTATTGCCATGGAACAGCAGGAAATGGAAAATGCCCTCATGGTAACTATTGTTCCGCTCTTTTATGGCGCCATGCCCAACTTAGGCCAGTACTACACCCCGGACGGGCCTTTTGGAAACCCTTCCGATTTGCTGCCCGCCGGTAAGATCAAGGAGGCCTATGAAGCTCAGGAAGGTGCTGTGGAGCACGCCACCCGCGATATGATTTATGTAAGTGAAAGACTGGCGGAAGTTGGTTGTGATGGAATCAATTTCGATACCACCGGGGCAGCGGGCGATACGGATTTTAAGGCCACGCTGCACGCGGTAGAACATCTGAAAAAAAACACCAACCTGTGCGTTGAAGTGGGAATGGCGGGAGAATTTGTTCTCGGTATGCATGGCGGCCTGGAATATGAAGGCCAGGGACTCGCGGGCTTGTACTGTCATAATCAAGTCAAACTCGTGGAGAAAGCCGGGGCGGATATTTTTGGCCCGGTGGTAAACACCAAACCGAGTAAAACCATGCCGTGGAATGTGGCCAGAGCGGTGACCTTTGTAAAAGCCTGTGTTGAGGAGTCCAACATCCCAATTCATGTCAACATGGGAATGGGCGTGGGAGGCTCACCGATATTTGAAACACCGCCTGTTGATTCGGTCAGCAGGGCGTCAAAGGCCATGGTGGAAATTGCCAACGTCGATGGTTTGTAGATTGGTGTGGGAGATCCCATGGGGATGTCGATAGCTCACGGTGTGGCAGCGGGAATGGGCGGAATCAGGGCCGCCGGAGATCTGGTAGCCCGTATGCAGATGGCCCGCAAGATGCGGATCAATGATGCAAAAGCCTATGTTGCCGATAAGCTAAAGGTTTCCCCGGCTGACCTGTCGGATGTACACGTAATGAGGGAGGTCCGCGAGGAGCTGGACCTTGGAATCATTACGTCCGTCCCGGGTTGCGCCAAGGGAATTGAGGCAAAAGTAAGAATTGCCGAACTGCTTGATATCGAAATTGCCGGAGTAAATCGGTTGAAGGAAAAGATGAAGTTTTAGTGCTTCGCTTTAAGAGGCCCCGGTTAAAGCCGGGGCCTTGCTTTCATTAAATATCAGATTCTATACCTTATCCAAACGAGCCGGATGGTACGAAGCGACCTCCGGCTCGAAGAGAAATCCCGATTTATCGGGGAACCAAAAGGGACAATTGAATTTAGTTGAAGGGACTAAATAGTAAGTGAGCACTGTGAAGAGGGACAACTACGAGTCTTTGGAAAATTCCTTTGAGACCGTGACCCGGAAGTGGGGGGTTGGTATTTACCCTCTGGATGTTAAACAAATAAACCCCCGGCAGAGTATGCGGTTGAAGTGCCAGGTTCCTTTGTGCGAATACTACGATGTCTGCAAAACCTGCCCGCCCCATATTCCAAGCGTTGCAGAATTCAGGGAGGCCTTACTCGACTACAGCAAGGCTTTTATAGTGGTGTTACGGGAAAAAATACAGGACCTTGAAGTATACCGCAAAGATTTTAGTGCCGAATTAAGGCTGGCTGAAATTGTTTCCGATCTGGAACGGTCTGCTTTTCAACACGGATTCTATCAGGCTTTAGGGCTAAGCGTGGGGGGCTGCAAATTATGTGATCAATGCGCTCTGCCGGGAGAACCCTGCCGCCACCCCTTTAAAGCTCGCCCCAGTCCCGAGGGCTTCGGCATCGATATCACCGAACTGGCCCGGGAAGCCGGTGCGGCGGTTGAATGGCCGCCAAAGGAATTTGTCAGTTTTATCGGGCTCGTACTTGTCTGAAGATCCCTTGCGATTTATCGTAATGACGAGTTCATTAAGAGATCGCTAAAGGCATTCTGTAATAGAGAATGGGTATATTCGAAATGAGACAAAGGCTTAAAATCAGTGAAATGTATCGTAAGGTTAGTGACGCGGTCGTCGGTCGACAACTCGAAATAAAATCGATTCTGACGGCCATGGATGCCGGGAAACATATCCTTTTAGAAGGACCTCCCGGCACGTCCAAGTCAACCTTGCTGCGCATTATCGCCCGGCAGGCCGGCATCCCTTTTTACATTATTGAGGGGAATATAGATCTTACACCTGCTAAACTTGTGGGTCATTTCAACCCCGCCAAAGTGATGGCAAACAGTTATCAACCTGAATATTTTGAGAAAGGGCCACTTACCCGAGCTATGGAAGAAGGCGGTATCATTTACATCGAAGAATTCAACCGGATGCCGGCTGATGTCTCAAACGTGCTGATTTCTCCTATGGAGGAAGGAGAAATATCTATTCCCAGATACGGGTCAGTAACAGCGGTGCGCCCGTTTACGGTGATTGCGGCTCAAAATCCTTACGACGATGTCGGCACTGTCAGGGTTAGCAGAGCCTTTATGGACCGTATTTGTCTGGTCAAAATGAATTACCAGAGCGAAGATGAGGAGCGGGATATTGTCCGGCTAAGAACCGGATCCGATGACGTCGAGACTATAGAATTGGCGGTCGTGATGGTGCGGGAAACAAGAGAACATCCGGATATCAAACTGGGAGCATCCATTCGGGCCGGTATTGACCTGATTGACTTGTACCTTGCCCTGCAGAAGCTTTCCGACCAACCGGATCAAAATTTTTTAACGGCGGCCAGGATGGCCATGTCCAATAAGGTCTGGCTGAATGAGATGGCATCTAAATCCGCTGATGAAATCATTGAAGACCTATGGAAAAGCTTTGGAGGCAGGAAGAATTTCTTAAAAAGCAAGGCCTATCAGATCACCGATACATTGGCGGATCAAGAGGGCCGCGATCAATGTACGGATGAAGTCCTGAAGAAAAAAAAAAACTGATCGCTTCGTAGGGGATTGGTTTTTAACTGAAGATCTGCAAAATTACTCCTATTTCTACCGTGTTGCCTGTTATCTTAACGCCAATCCCGAGGAACTTGACCTTTTTTTTGAAAAACAAGATTCACTGGAAGTATTCGCCAATGTTATCGGCATGTTGAAACAAAACGTGCGCACGTTGGCTGTCAAAATAGCGAGTCGCTTAATCATCAAAATAGCCAAACAGATTGCCGATACGGGCTGCCGTTCCGGAAAGCTGAAATTGGTCCAGGGTTTTTCGGACTGCGCTGAAATCGAATTGGACTGCAGCTTGGAAAAATATATGGAGCAGCCGGAATTGGGGATTTTAGATAATCTCGTATCCTACATCAGACAAAAAGAAAAAACGGCCTTTGTCATGATGTTTGATCACAGTTATTCCATGAAGGGCATGAAAATAATTCTGGCAGCCATTACCGCGGCCGCCATTGCCCAGCACTTCAAAAGAGACTACTCTGTTTTGGCTTTCAGCAACCAGGTTGCCGTTTTGAAGGCTATCGATGAACCAACGGGTCCCGAAGAGGTTTTAGAAAGATTGTTTGCTTTAGAATTGTCCGGCGATACAGATATTCGCCTGGCTTTAGAAACAGGTCTGAATCATCTTGGTGAGTATGAAGATAAAACGGGGTTGATTTTGACGGATGGTGCCTGGAACCGGGGGGGAGACCCCCTGGAGGCAGCGGTCCGGTTCGCCAAACTCAGCGTTATCGGTTTTCCACCGGCAAAGCGTGAGAAAATTCGCAAATTGGCAATTAAAGGGAAAGGCAACTTCTCATTTGTGAAGGACGAAACGGAGATTGCCTGTGCTATTTTAGAATGTTTAAACTAAAGTGAAAGAATTCATAAAATATTCAATTAAAAGTAGCAAATCATGCCTCAACGTCGCTTAAGCTATATTTTGCATAAGGCAATTCGCGGGTTTTCTCTGTCGCGGGAAGAAGCCATCCAATTACTTTCCCTTGAAGATTCCACATCGATTCAACTTGTAATGGCGGCCGCCCAAAAGGTACGAGAACAATACTTTGGAAACAAGCTGTTTTTATACGGGTTCATATATTTATCTACCTACTGCCGTAATCATTGCGCTTTTTGCTTTTATAGAAAAGCCAATAAACAAAGCCCCCGTTACCGGAAAAGCTTGGAAGAAGTCGTCCAAATCGCTTGTCGATTGGCGGATTCGGGGGTACACCTGATTGACCTGACCCTGGGTGAAGATCCTTTAATTCATGATACGGGTAATTTCCATATTCTTTTCCGAATGATCGATCGGGTAAAGACTGAAACAGGACTCCCGGTGATGATTTCTCCAGGTGTTGTCTCCGAGGAAATTTTGCAACTTTTCGTTGCGATGAAGACGGATTGGTATGCATTGTATCAGGAAACCCATAATCCAGCTCTTTTTAAGAAATTGAGAATAGGCCAAAACTTTGCAGAAAGAAACAAAAAAAGGATTGCGGCCCGTCGCGCCGGAATGCTGGTGGAGGATGGAATCTTGTTAGGAGCCGGCGAAACCATTTTTGATCGTGTTGATTCCATTATTGCTATGAAGCAAAATAATGTGGACCAGGCCCGAGCAATGAGTCTGGTCCCCCAGCCGCAGACCCCGCTAGCCGTTAAATCCAGCCCTTCGAGAATGATCGAGTGCTTATGTATTGCGGTCATGCGCCTGACCATGCCGGACCGATTAATTCCCGCTTCTCTGGATGTTGACGGAATCAAAGGGCTCAAGATGAGGCTGGAAGCCGGTGCCAATGTGATCACATCCATAATCCCTCCTAAAAATAGGCTGGCCGGAGTTTCTCAAAGCTCTCTGGACATTGAGCAGGGACTGCGCACCGTTTCTGAAGTTAAGAAAGCTATTACTGCTATGAAACTGAGAATCACCGATGCGCAAGCGTATGAATCCTGGATGGCGAACCGGAAAGGACTAACGGCTCGGGAAGAACATCCGGGTTCGCTATACTCTTCCCAAGAGGATTTAGCGGCACTGTTGAATTAGATTCTGAATTTAAGTCACCTTCCCGGTTTATCCGGGTTATATATGGAATGTTGAAGGTCAACAATTCCTAAATGCATGGCAAACTGAATCAATTGGGGAATATTTTCGAACTGTAGCTTTTCCATGATATTTGCCCGATGGGTTTTTACGGTACTGGGGCTAATGAAAAGGATGTCTGAAATCTCTTTAGTTGAATGTCCTTCGGCAATCATTTGGAACACCTCGCGCTCCCGGTCGGAAAGTTTGCTGTAAAGGTCTTTCTGGGGTGACTTCTTTTTTAAAGACAGATAATCTTCGATGACTCGTCGCGATATGGAAGGACTCAAGTAGGTATCCCCCTTGACGGCGGCTGAAATGGCCTGGATGATGTCCGAACCGGTGGAATCTTTCAGCAGATAACCCGAAGCGCCATGGTTCAAAAGTTCACCGATGTACCGATCATGGGAGTGCATGCTGAGAATGATCACTTTGGTTTGAGGGGAAATTTTCTTAATTTGGCGTGTTGCTTCAATACCATTTAACAACGGCATGGAAATATCCATTATGACGACATCCGGCTTCAATGATTCAACCTTTTTAACGGCTTCGCGTCCGTTTTCCGCCTCCCCGACGACCTTAAGGTTGGGTTCTCCCTCCAATAGCCTCGCCAGTCCCTGGCGGACGATGGTGTGATCGTCCGCCAGAAAGACATTGATGGTCCTGTCAGTCATCCGCGCGCTTCCTTGATGGGAATTTCGACCCGTATGCACACCCCGGCTCCTTTTGATGTGCGCAACGTAAATTTACCGCCAAGCATTGCCGCCCGCTCACGCATGGACAACAACCCCAGGGCCGGCGTTGTTCCCATGAAGCTTTCGGCGTCAAACCCGATTCCGTTGTCTTGAGCCAAAAAAATGATGTTGGGGTAGCTTTTGATGATGGAAAGTTTAAACTGTGTTGCACCGGCATGCTTCAGAGTGTTGGTAAGCGCTTCCTGGGAAAGGCGGTACAAAACACTTTCAAGATCGGGATCCACGCGTTTCTCGAACCCCATCATTTTAAAATCGATCCCCAGGCCGCTGTGTTTGGAAATATTTTTCAAATAGGCGTCAAGGGCCGGCTCCAGTCCGAGATCGCTTAAAAGGGCCGGGTGTAACCGGTGAGACAGGCGACGCATTTCCCGGTAGGTGCGGTTGATCTGTTTTTTTATCTCTTGAATATGCGTTTTGATGCGCTCGGGCTCTTTCACAGCGATTTTTTCAACGGTTTCCAAGGTAAAATTGATCCCCGTGAGGGCCTGGCCCACTTCGTCGTGCAGTTCCCGGGCAATTCGTCTGCGCTCTGTCTCCTGCGAATGAAACAGCTTAGCGGTGAGCCCTTTGAGTTCTTCTCGATGGCGGCGGATGGTTTGCGCCAATTGAGTGTTTTCAATAGCACCGCCCAAGAAATTGCCCAGTGACCCCAAAAGGTGAAAATCTTGACCGGTCGTAAGATCCTTGTCTGGTGGAACATCCAATGCGAGGAATCCGGAGGCCTTCTCTTTGGCCGTAATTAAAAAACAAATAAGCTGCATCAACTTATTATTGTCGCTTTTTAGCATAGCTCTGAAAGGGGGAAATATCGGTTCAGGAGTCAAAATAAGGCTTTTTGTGAGTAACGACTGCTTGAGAATTTCATCATAAAGCTGTATCTGACCGGTCTTCCCCGTGGCATTCTTTGGAAATCCATGCTGGGCTCTGAGAACAAAGGTCGCCTTCTCGTAATCGATCAGGAAAATGCCGCCGGAGGTGAGATTCAACACCTTCAGAGCCTTTTCCAAGGCGGTCATAAGAATAGCGTCTAAATCCTGGGTTTGGTTCATGGCAAAGGCCACCGAATTTAAAACCCACAGTTCCCGATGTCGTTGATAAAAATTTCGAATGGCATCCGTGCGGGCCGAGATGTCTTTGGCAATGCCCTGATAACCGATGATTTCCCCGTCGTTTTCCCGGACCGCATTGCCGCTGAGCAGGCAGTGTAAGCGGCTCCCATCCTTTTTTCTGAAAAGAGCTTCAAAGTCCTTTACAAATCCGTCACGATCGATCTGTCTCTTGAATACCTTCCAGTGGGTGTTTTTATCGTAAAGCTTTTCCACTGAACGTAACGACAACAACTCTTCCTTGCTGTCGTATCTCAGAAGGTCCACACAGGCCTGGTTAACCTCCCTGAATGTTCCATCCTTATATGTAATAAAGATCAAATCCTTGGAGCCTTCAAAGAGACGTCGATATTTACGCCCGGCAAGTTCCAGGTCGTCTTCCAGCTTTTGAAACGCTCTGAGGTTAAGATTATTTTCCACAAATTGTGTGACTTCATTGGAGACAAAATAGTTCCAACCGCGGGGATCGGCCTCGGCTTGAGCCTCAAATACCGGGCAAATAAGGCATTGTTCAAATTTACGAGTGTCAACCGAGTCCCGGCGTTCTACACATAATGTTCCGGGAATGTGCCAGCAGGGGATGTCCTGCCTGTTATATGCCGGGCAGAAGACCTGATCGCATTTCATTATTTCCCGGCACAGGATGGGGTAATGCCGCGCCGTTTGGTGGGTCAAAGAACCAGTATATTTGGGGGGGCGCAAATTCTGAGTCATTTTTTCCTCGGTCTGGCCTTGAAATTTTGAAGACAGTCGACAAAAGTAAAACCAGATACCATACATTACACTCTCAGGTAAAATTCGCAATACCTAACTTACTTTGAAAAACGCAGGTCCGAAGACGATATTTCCTGGATGGCCGACCCCAAAAAACCCTTCTGTTTTAATCCCAGTCCCACCAAAAATAGTCCTCATATCATAAAAAAATCATCCATTTGACTATAGAAATCATAATGAACTTTTTTTATATTCCTTCGCAACTGGGCGTCTTTGCTTTTGATTAGGCAATATCATCTTTTCACTTGACAGGAAAAGGGCTGTCTGAAAAGTTGCATTTATCTATGGGAAGGTACCTGCGGAAAGTGCATATTTTCTTTCAAATCCATCCCATTATCAAATCCTCATGCGGTAAGCCGGGGATTCAGTAGCATAACCTATCAGTTATCTATAACGGGCTAAGCATCGAAATTTCGTCCTTAACCGAATAGTTTGTCATCTGCAAATTGACAAACTCATCACCTCAAAAGATAAAATCAGTTTCTATTTATGCAGCGAATCCACGGATCCTTACATAATTGGTGATGGCTACTAGATCAGAAAGGAGGTGAGTGAGACAACAAGGCAAACGTCGAGGAATTAATAGCGCCAACATTTAACCAGAAGGAGATCTCCATGAAAAAGAAAGGCTTCTTAAAATCGATCGTTACGGTGACGTTCATTGTGGCATTAGTAGTCGCCTTATCCATACTGGGTGCCCCAACAGTTCAAGCGGCAGAGACGATTAACATTGGTTTTCTGGCGGCGTTGTCCGGCCCTGACGCTGGGTGGGGGATGCCGGGACTTACCGGAAATCAGATCTTTATCGACAGGGTAAACGCAGAGGGCGGTCTTTTGGTCGGCGGGAAGAGATATAAGCTTAAAATGTACGCCTTTGACGATGAGGCAACCGGCAGTAAGGCCCTGCAGGGCGCCCGGCAACTTGTCTTGGAGCATGACGTAAAATTCATCAGCGCCATTGGCGGGAACCCTGCTGACGCCACACATCCGTTTCTCACTAAGAAGAAGGTCTTCTATGCCACGCTGATATCGACGGATATCATGCCGGACAGGCCCTATCTGATAGGCGGGGGGGACGTTACACCGCGAATCGATATGCTGCGGCCCCTGTATCACAGGATCAACAATCCGGAACTAAAGCGGTGGGCCGTAACTTCTCAAGATGACACAATAGGCAAAACCTGCCAGGCCTGGGAAGTGGGATCAGCCATAGCCGAGGGATGGGATGTCGTCTATGACAAGCATTTTTCCGGGGAAACCGAAGATTTTGCGCCGGTGGTGACCGCTATTTTGGCCACCAAACCCGACGTGGTCAGCCTTAACCTTACCTATCCCTCGTATGTCACCCTGATCATAGAGCAGTTATACCTCCAAGGCTTCAAGGGGATCATATCGGCCAACTATATCGACACGGAGTCCGTTATGCAGAAGGTGCCTGCCGAGTATATGGAGCTTACCAAATGCGCCAACAGCTTTCCCCTGTTCGATGACCCCTGGTGGGGGGAACCCTCCTGGCAGCACGAGTTTATCACTGAGTGGAATGCCAAATACGGTCCGGGCACCCCCGGTGATGTGCACCGTAAAATAACCGGGATCGACTGGGACCACGTGATCATGCTCATGGTGTGGGCCCATGGGGCACAGCTTGCCGGCACCTTTGACCCGGATAAGATACTGGAAGCACTCAGGGCCGCCAAATCCATTCCCACCATTTTGGGACCGGCGGTAATGTACGGAAAGGATATGTGGGGCATAGATAACATGGTATCGCCCCCCGTACCTATCGCTGAGGTACAGGCGGACTGCAAATGTAAGCGTATTCAAGCCCATTTCAAATTCGAACAGTGGTTCGAAGCGCGAAAGGATACGATAATCAAAGTGGTCAAAGACAAAGGGCAGTACTACAACCAGCGGAAGTAACGGGGTAAAATACATGGGGCGGCATCTTTGCCGTCCCATGTTTGATAGGCCATAGCGTGTTAGAAACTATCTTAAAAGGTTAGAGAAAGAATATGGAGCTGACGACTTTTGTACAAACGATAGCCAATTCCGTGATCTCAGGATCAATTTACGCCACCGTCGCCGTGGGATTGGCCTTGGCTTTTGGGGTCATGCAAATGGCGAATCACGCCCACGGCGAGTTCTTCATGTTAGGGTCCTATGTGGTATACGTATTCTACGCTTTGGGTGGGATGCCATTCCCTCTCGCAGTACTGGCGGCCATTCCAACTATTGCTGCCCTTGGTCTATTGACCGAGCGCATAATTTTCCGGCCCACAAGGGGAAACGTCCTGGCCGGTTTTATGGCAACGGCCGGGCTAACCTGGATTCTACAGACTGCCGCGGGGCGGATTTGGGGATTGGGTTTTATGAAAATGATACCCACGCCTTACATGGGGTCGGCAAACATTGCCGGCGCCCAGATAGGTCTGCAAAGAATCCTGATAGTACCGGCGGCCTGCATTCTGCTCGGGTGTCTATGGTTCTTCCTGCATCGAGTCAGGCTGGGCAAGGCGCTGCGCGCCTGTGCTCAAGACCCGGAGGCTGCTGCCTTGCAAGGGATCAGCATTAACAAAATGACGGCCCTTGCCATGGGCATCGCCGGGGCATATGCCGGGGTGGCCGGAGCCCTCATGGCACCCATATATGCCGTTACTCCCTATATGGGACGCGATCTTCTTATTACCGCTTTCATCGTCGTCATCGTGGGGGGGATGGCGAGCATCGAGGGCGCTGTTTTAGCCGCTTTTCTTTTGGGCTTTATACACACCTTCGTCACTACCATATTCGATGCGACTTCGGCTATTATGGTCGGCGTTGCGTTTATGGCTTTCATCTTAATCGTAAAACCAACGGGGTTAATGGGCCGTGTCAAAGCATAAGGTATTATCAATAATCGGTGTAGCAGCATTGCTTGTCTTCATGAGTGTCCTGCCGTTTTTTGCCAGAGAATACTATGTTGAAATTCTGATCATATTCCTGATTAACATCATCCTCGCGGTCAGCTACCGGCTGATCGCTACAACAGGAGACTGGACACTTTGCCATGTCGTTTTGATGGGTGCCGGCGCCTACGCGAGCGCCCTCATGGCCAAGCATTTTGGTTGGCCCTTTTGGATGACCGCGCCACTGGCAGGCGCAACTGTAGGTCTGGTTGGGTTGGGAATTGTGTATCCTCTGCTTAGGACTGTGGGTTTCGGTTTTTTTATTGCGTCTCTAGCTGTGGGGGAATTCATTAGACTGGTCTGGATCAAATTCCACACCCCTTTCGGAGGTCCCCGCGGTATGATAAACATTCCTTATTTGGGCGAATTAGGACCAATAGATTTCTATGAAGCCATCCCTTACTACTTTCTGACGCTGATGATCACTTTGGTGTGCCTGTTCATTATGTATCGAATTGACAGGTCTCGCATCGGAAATGCCTTCAAAGTTATTTATGAAGACGATATTTTGGCAGAGTCTATCGGTATCAATGTCAGGCGATACAGAAGCTTCGCTTTTGTCCTGGGCTCTTTTTTCGCCGGAATCGCCGGTGCTCTCCTGGCTCATCGACTCAGTGCCATAGACCCACATCTCTTTGGCCTAGATGAAATGGTGTATCTCCTTGTTTGGGTGGTGGTAGGGGGCACGGCCACCTTTGCGGGTCCCGTAATCGGGGTGGCCGTCATGACATTTCTTTTTGAATGGACGCGTCCGCTGCTGGCATGGCGGCCCTTATTTTTTGGCGCTATCTTGATTGGATTTTTGATATTTATGCCGGGTGGGCTCGAGAGTTTGATCCCGAAGTTTACAGGCTTGTTTAGAAACCGAAAGGCCGTACAGGCGAAGACTGAGTAACCTGTTCAGACTAGTTTGACTTCGTAAAGATAATGCTTGCATTTACCGGATAAAAAATATAAAGAG
>CAZHAH010000151.1:0-15210 GCA_964530095.1 uncultured Desulfobacteraceae bacterium
GTTACCCACTCTTTGTAATTTTGTTCGGATTTTTATTGACCTATTACACCTAAAAAGTTGGCCAAACGTCCCTGACGTTCGATGTCATGGGTGTCAAAGTACCCGAAAAACGTAATGTCGTTGAAGCCATATATCCAGAACCCGGTAAACACCAAAAAAACGACGTACCACAGGTAACGCCTGCTGTGCAGGGACAAGAAGAGAAACAAATTAAATACAGCCATGGCCAGCAGGATCCCGTAGTTGATGCCGCACCAGGTGTTTATCAGCAGTGAGCGATTAAAAAATACTTCTTTCTTATAAATCTTTAATGGCAGGATAATGCCGCCCACACCTTCTACGCGCAAATAGCACGTTACGCGCTGATTTACATCAGAGGGAAGACGGAAATAGGGAAGTTTGCGCCTTGAGGTAGTGACCGCCGTATCTATAGGGGTGCCGCCCTCTTTGATGATCCATTCACCCGCACCGGTCGCCTGTCTCTCAGCCGAGGTGGGGATATAAAATTGCGTAAAAAGCGGAAGCGAAATATCGATGTCAAGCAACCAGTCCGGGCCTGACACCGAGTCTCCTGGCCCTGATTCAGGCCTGACAGTGAAGCGAATCCAAAAAGCCGAAGTGCTCATGCCCAGGTTAAGTGTCTTGGATCTGATGGGGCTGAAAGATTTGGCAAGCCGAGCAGCCGTAACGTCATCGATAGTCCACTGCCGGGCCTTGTCTTCCAGGATCTCTGCATAGGGTGTCAGATCATATTGATCCTGATTGGGCTTGAGTTGGAGCGCTGGAAGCGCGCCTGCCTGACTGTCAGGCCCTGGGCACAGGGATAAGGTCAGGATAAGGATGACAATCGATATCCGGCTCGATCTTATAGACCGTTTCATTAACCCCCCCCTTTTCATTTTAGAGTACTTCTCGATTTATGGTGTCAATGTGGAAGGGAAATTTTATTTCATTATCAGAGGGTGCCATTAATTTCAATACTATAGATTGGTCCCATCCTTTTCGGGGATTCACGAGATTTTCGGAACGAATATCAAAAAGCCTATTCATAGATAACTTCAACCCGCTTTATGTAGCGTGCGAATTCTGCAGACCACTTACGTATCTCTTGCATATCTTTATTTTTAGCGGCATCCTCAAAGGATTTTCCGATTTCTGAAACCATGTCAAATCCAAAACTTTCGCCACTCCCTTTCATACGGTGACCAGTGTCTTCTATTGTTTCCATATCACCTTTTTCAATGGCTTCATTAATCGCGTCCAAAAACACTTTTAATTGTCCTTCATACCATTCAACCTCTTCAACCATGTCGGTATCGGCTTGAACAATTATCTTATCATCTTCCACTGTATTGCCTCCTATCTTTTAGTCTATATATCAACTAAAATCCCTTTAAATCCATCATAGCGCTAAAAGTTGCGCCTAACGGCTTGGAAAACCGCACTACGTGCCCAGGTTTCCATTATAGCGCTAAAGCTTCACTGCGTGCCCATCATTCTCCCGCTATATTATTGCGGGATGAGCGTAGCGAACTAAGTTCTTGAATGTTCTTCTATTTTCTTTAAAAGATCCGCTTTCTTTACCGGCTTGGACAGATAATCGCTGCAGCCGGCATCAAGGCACTTTTGACGATCCGCTTTGAGGGCATGTGCGGTCAGGGCAATAATCGGTGCGGGCGCTTGCCCTTGCTCCTGCTCCCAGTGCCGAATCTCACGTGTGGCCGTATACCCGTCCATCACCGGCATGCGCATATCCATCAGCACCAGGTCGTATGGGTCGGACATGAATTTCTCCAACCCGATCTGACCGTTTTCAGCCATTTCCAGCGAATGCGGGCTTTTCTTCAAATAGGCCCGGATCAGCATCCGGTTCTCTTTGCCGTCTTCCACAACCAGAATCTTTAAGGCCTGCGCCTCGACGCGTGCTTCGCCGGTTGGCTCTGCTATCTCTTTTTCTTCAGGCGGTTTTACCTGGCCCAGAGCGGTGTGGATGGCCTCTTTGAGTTCCTCGCGCTTAACCGGTTTGACCAGGCAGACCGGAACGCCGCTCTTTTTGGCTTTGGAAATCTTGGAACTGCTGTCATCCGAAGTCAGCAGCATCACTGTCTGGTTCAGGTGACCGAAGCGTTCCCTGATCTTTTCAACCGCTTCAAATCCATCCATTATCGGCATTTTACCGTCAATCAGGATCAACTGAAATGGATCGCCGGCCCTCTCGGCCTGCTCTATGACCTCAAGGCATTCCTTCCCATTCTGAGCTTCGTGGGTTTCGGCCCCCCATGAGGTTAGTGTCTCGCCCAAGATGAGACGATTGGTAGCATTGTCATCCACCATTAAGACCCGCAGTCCCTTTATATCTACAGGCAGTGGTACTTCGGTGGGCTTATATTCCTTGTTAATGCTAAAGCGAACGGGGAATGAGAATGTACACCCTTGCCCCGGTTCACTCTCTACCCTAATTCCTCCACCCATCAGTTCCACAATCCGTTTGCAGATGGTTAAACCCAGCCCAGTTCCGCCATATTCACGGGTGGTGGATGAATCGGCCTGGGTGAAACTTTCAAATATTTGGGGCTGCTTTTCTTTGGGGATGCCGATTCCTGTATCCCGCACCGAAAACGACAATTCAACTGTCCCGCTTTCTTCATCGGTTTGACTGATTTCTTTTTGGGTAACCTCTAATATGATCTCCCCTTCATGGGTGAATTTGACGGCGTTGCCCATCAAATTAACAAGTACCTGGCGCAACCGCACCTGGTCACCCATTAGGTGAGTCGGCGTATCCGGAGATATCTGGCAAAGGAGCTCAAGGTCTTTTTCATGGGCCTTTAAGGCCATCATTTCACAGGCCCTTTCAACCGTCTCTCTCAGGTCAAAGGGGATTTCCTCCAACTCAATCTGTCCTGCTTCGACTTTGGAAATATCCAGTATATCGTTTATGATGTCGAGCAGGCTTTCACCGGCATTGCGAAATATTTTAACATACTTTTTCTGCTCCGGACCTAAAGGAGATTCCCACAGAAGATCGGCCATGCCCAGGATCGCATTCATGGGGGTTCGGATTTCATGGCTCATATTAGCCAGAAATTCGCTTTTGGCCTCAGTCGCAGCTACCGCCGCTTCTTTGGCCTCTTCAGCTTGCTGGTATAGCAAAGCGTTATCGATAACGATTGTTGCAATTCCGCCAAAGCGCTTTAGCAGGTCAACCTCTTCCTTGCCAAAAGCGCGGTCTGTTTCTGTATTGAGGTTGACTCCAATCACGCCCAAAACTTGCTCCCCTGATTTGAGCGGAATCGCCATTGCCGCACCGATATCCCCGTCTTCAAATGCGCCGCCAACCCATTCTGAATAGTTTTCGATGACAACGGGTTTTCCTGTTTCAAAGGCCTTTCCGGACATCCCTTCGCCCCGCTTAAACCGTGTACCCAGGCGTTTCTTGAATTTGTCGGTTCCCACTTTCATTTCGATTTCGTCCGCACCCGGTACTGCCAAGCAAATAATCCCATCGGCTGGACCGATTAACTGGGTCGCACGCGTGATAATGGCTTCGAGCAATTCATTGAGATCAAGGCGTCGAATTAAACCCAGGGTGGTTTGATGAAGGGCTTCCAGATATTCGTTTTGATGCTTGAGTTTCTCCTCACTTTCCCGCAGGGCTTCTTCAAAGGCCTTGCGCTGGGAGATATCCACCAAGATGCCCCGATACCCCACGGGCTTCCCCTCGGTCACAATAGCATTGGCATAAATCATGACCGGAAAAATAGAGCCGTCCTTGCGGATGGCACGGTATTCATGGACGACAGATGTCTCACCTTCGAGAATTTTGGCACTGTTTTCGATCACCCGTTGGCGGTCTTCGGGAAAGATACTGTCCAGAGCATTTTGAGGTGCATCCTTCATCTCGTAATCGTACCCAAAGGTTGTGTAAGAGGCACGGTTGCGGAAGGTGAAATTGGACACAAGATCCATTTCAAACACGGTTTCCGGCAGCATTTCCGCCAGCTGGCGGAAGCGTTCCTCCGATTCAAGAAGGGCTTTTTCGGTCGCTTTGCGCTCCGCGATCTCATCAGAGAGCTGAAGGTTAGCCTCCTGGAGCTCACGGGTCCGATCATTCACCAGTTGTTCTAAATGATCCCGGTGTTTGGCCAATTCCCTTTCGGCCTTTTTCATCTCGGTTATGTCCCTGGTGAGCACAATCATACCGGATGCATCGCCCTCAGGGTCTTTAATAAAGGCACTGTTAATCTGCACATCCAGCATCCCTGCCTCCTTCGTCAACCGCTGGCTTTCGATCATCACCCGCCCCCCTTCAAGGGTGCGCTTGACGGCGTCCAACGTTTTTTCAGTCTCGTGAGGCGGCACAAAATCAAGGCGTTTCCCACTCAATTCTTCCAAGGACCACCCAAAGCTGTCTTCAAAGGCAGGATTCACATAGGTTACCTTACCTTCCGGATCATAAACCGTGATGGGGATGGGAGAGGCTTCCATAAGGAGCTCATAACGTTGAAGGCTCTCTTTCAATCCCTGTTCGGCCAATTTGCGTTGGGTAATGTCTAATAGCGAGCCTTCATAATATTGCAACTTGCCGTCTATATCTCTAACTTCGCGCGCGTTTTCGGAGATCCATATGATGCTGCCATCTTTGCGGTAATATTGGGTCTCGAACCCGAGAACTCTTCCTTCTTTGTTCAGAGCGTCGCGGAATAGAGCACGGTCTTCCGGATTTACATACATTTCCGAGGCGATATCCCTGATGGAAGACATCATCTCCTCCGGAGAATGATAACCCATAATATGGGACATTGCCGGATTCACGCTGATAAAATGACCCTCCGGTGAAGACTGGTATATACCTTCAACGGCATTCTCAAAGATGCTGTGATATTTATTTTCGGCTTCCTCTAATTCCTTGATCTTGCCTTTGATTGAGTCACGCATATTCAAAAAACTTTTCGCCAGCCGCCCAATCTCATCATCGCGATATGAAACGATAGTAGCTTCTAAATTTCCGTTGGCAATCAATCCGGTCGATTTTTCTAATTTCAGCAAAGGGTCAAAGATATGGCGGCGTGTAAGGACAATACAGGTCACCGAAATCGTTGCAATGATGATAAGCGTCAATACCACGATGGCGACAATGTTCTGGAGGAGTTCTTTTCTAATTTTTTCGCGCGATATCGCCAGTTGAAATGTTCCGATTTTCTCATTGGATTTGAGGATATCCACCGTCTTAACAATAAATTGAGAAGATTGTTTGAAGAAAGAAAAGTCGTTTTGGCCAAAAGGTGGGCGGATTTTTTTGGCCAAGGTGTCATCGTCGGCACCAATTTTGGCATAAACGATGGCTTCATCGGCAAAAATAGCATCAAGCAAATCCTCCATGGATGAATAATCGAGTTGCCACACCGATGAAGGGAGACTCGTTTCGGCCAGCTTAGAGGTATGCACCAATTTTTGTATTAGTCGTGTTTCTATTTTCGACGTATTGTAAAACGCAGCAATCACCGAAAAGAGAAGCAGAACAAGCGTAACAATCCCGGTCAAGGCAAGACTAAAACGATGGCTAAGGCTGTATTTTACGCCATCCCTTTTTGTATGATTCAATTTTGTGAAGAATCTACCCATTTCCATTTCTCATTGATTTCCTTGAACCTGCCGTTCTGGATAATTTTTTGCTTCCCCTTATCAAAATCTTTGACGATATTGATGATTCGCGGATCATCTTTTTTGCCGATCAAGTAGTCGGCAACATAATCAACAGCGGTGCTTTTTCTGTATTTGTTTAAAATTCCTTCTGTTTTTAACTTGTAATCAAAGGCATTCTCATATCCGACCACACCCGCCACACGATTTCTATCAAGCATTTGAAAGCCTTGATCTACAGTGTCTGTCGGTTCTTTAATGATGCCTTGATTGACCTCCCATTTTTTCCCATAGGCCCAGCCGCGCACCGTGCCGATGTGTTTACCATTAAGTGAGTCGAAACCATTTTTCACGTCCAATATGCCATTCTCCCGAAAGTAAATAACAATGTTCGTCTCATCGACAGCCTCTTTGGAATAGTAAAATATCTTTTCTCTCTCTATTGTTTGGAGTGCCGGAAAGATAATATCTGCTTTCCCCTTTTTGGCATAACTCATGGCTCTGGCCCAAGGCGCTATCAATAATGTGATCGTATATCCCATTTCATGAAAACTCTCTCGGACCACATCCCAGCTATACCCTTGAAGTTGAGACGAATCCGATCCGGGCGGAATGACCTCTTTCAGCTTTTCAACCGTATCGCCTTTTTTAAAACAATATGGCGCGAAATCTGCTAGCGTCGTCATGGTAACATTTTTCTCCTGACCAAAGAGAAAAGAATTCGATCCCAACAAGAAAACAACAGCCAAACATACGATCCTTAATTTCATTTTTCCCTCCTTTTTATTTGCTTATCCACTTTGATTAATCGCAATTCGGATCACAAAATCTTAAAAATAGAATAAGCAATTCTCATACCATTTCTTACGGGTTGGTATCCTGCTGATATTACATGGATTTTGAACTAAAACCCGAATTTGGCAAAATAAGCTATATTGAACAAAATGGCCAATAATGACCATGTTTAAAGGCGTCTAAAAGAATGAATTGATAAAATATATTTTATTATCAGGTAGTTAAATTGTGGCCATATGTGGCCATTTGAGAAAATCCCAAGCTCCAAATAACAAATAACAAACAATATCCAAATCCCAAGCTCCAATGATCCAAACACGTTTTGAATTTGATACATTGTATTTTGAGATTTGTTTGGGATTTGAGTTTTGTCATTTGGGATTTCAACGTTAGAGCGACTACGTTGAGGATTGCAAAAATGCGAGAACGCTGTCCTGGGCCGATGGAACATCCCGTTTCCCTATCGGGGAAGATGCTATCTGTTGATGGACACTATTTTATATTTTTTCAGCTTATGCCTTAGTGTGCTTCGCGGCACATTGAGGATTTTGGCTGCCTTTACCTGGTTTCCTGAAGATAATTGAAGAACTTTTTCAATCAGGCGCCTGTTGAATTGATCGAGATTCATACCTTCCGCTGTTAAATGAATCACAAAAGAATCGGCAGAAGAAAGCTCCGGATTATTCATAGCCAACGAATCGAAGGTGAGCACTTCACTGTCCGTCAGCAGGGCCACGCGTTCAATCAGGTTTTTGAGTTCGCGAACATTTCCTCGCCACGGTTGATTTAGAAGGAATTCCTTGGCTTTGGGTGCAATCCTTTTGATTCTTTTGTTAAATCGTTGGTTGCACTCCGCCATAAAAGCCCGCGTTAGGGGAATGATATCTTCTCTTCGCTCCCTTAAAGGGGGGACTGCAATATTGATGACATTCAGCCGGTAATAAAGATCTTCTCTAAAGCTTTGTCTGTCAATCTCTTTGGATAGATCTTTGTTGGTGGAAGCGAGGATTCGCGCATTGGCGATCTTCTGGGCTGTCCCGCCTATTTTAAGAAAGGTTTTGTTCTCCAAAACCCGCAAAAGCTTGACCTGTCCTTCAGCACTGAGCTCACCGATCTCATCCAGAAGCAGAGTCCCCTCTTCGGCAAGCTCGAACAATCCCGGCTTGCTACTGCCGGCACCGGTAAAGGCTCCCTTCTCATACCCGAACAGCTCCGATTCCAAAAGATCTTTGGGAATGGCACCGCAGTTTAGCGTCAGAAAAGGGCCTTTGCGACGCGGACTGTTATCATGGATCACATGGGCGACAATCTCCTTTCCAACTCCGGTCTCCCCATGTACAAGAACAGGGGTATCGACGCTTTTGGCCACATCCTTGGCTACATTTATGATCCGGCGCATATTTGAGCTCTTAACGATGATACGGCTCTGATCGTCTAATTGACTCGTCTTGTATCTAAGGTGCCTTACCTCCTTCTTAAGCCGAAGCGCTTCAGACGCTTTAAATAGGCTGATCTTAATTTCGTCTTTTTGATAGGGTTTTTGGATATAGTCAAATGCGCCTAATTTCATGGCTTGAACAACATCTTTAAAGGTCCCGAAGGCACTAATGATAAATACAATAATATCCTGATCAATTTCTTTGATCGCTTTTAATACGGCCAGGCCATCCATGCCCGGCATTTTGAGATCCAGAAAAACCACTGCCGGATCATGTTGGCAAAACATTTCCAGGGCCGCTTCCCCATTTTCCGCTTCAATGGGCGTATAACCCTCTTTGTCGATCAGTCGGTTTAACGACCGTCTGATGGTGGGGTCATCATCTACAATCAGAACTTTCATCTTTTTCATACAAAAACCTCAGTTTAATTCGTTCACAGGTTTACCCGCCTCAGGCGGCGCCGTAGGCGACCAGGGTTCAGGGTTCACCGTTCAGCCTGCGACGAGCCGTTCGACCCTGAGCTCACAGCCGAAGGGCTCAGCCGAATCAGGTTGGCCGCTTTGCATTCTTTACCCGCTGAAGATAATCTGCTAATTCACTTGTCAAATTTTGAACCTCTTCTGTGATTTCCCTTTGTGCCGCAAGCTCTAGCGCCTTGCCGACTTCGGAAACATGATCATAACCGTAAACAACACCGCTCCCTTTCAATTGGTGGCCTATATTTTCTATCGTTTCGAAGTCATCCGCCTCGATGGCCTTTTGAATCGACGCCAGGTAATCTTTTAGTTGTTCCAGATACCAAAGACGATCATCTGCCATGTCCGGATCGGCGTGGACTTGATCCTTTTCCTCCTGCATCGAGTTCTCTTTGGGATGATTTTTAGCTCGATTCGTTGAATAGCCTGAAATCACCTTTAGGAAATCCGCTTTTTTTACAGGCTTTGCCAGAAAATCATCGCAGCCTGCATCCAAACATTTCTGCCGCTCTTCTTTTAACGCATGCGCCGTCAATGCAAGTATGGGTGTCGGATGTCTTCCGCCTTCTCGCTCCCATCTTCTGATCTCACCAGTCGCTGTGTAACCATCCATAATAGGCATTCGCATATCCATGAGGACAAGGTCGTATTTGCCGGCCATGAATTTTTCGAAACCTTCTTTGCCGTTTTCAGCCATATCAAGGATATGCGACGTACGCTTTAGATAAGCCCGAAATACGCGACGGTTCGCCTCTGCGTCTTCCACCAGAAGGATCCTTAGAGCCTGAACTTCTGCGTCTGTTTCTTCCGGCAACGTCTCCGGCGGTTTTTCGAATTTGGGCTTTGGCTTTGTAGCACGCCTTAATTTCGCCGAAAAAAGAAAGGTACTTCCTTTTCCGGGTTCACTCTCCACCCAAATTGTGCCTCCCATCATTTGCACCAGGCGCTGGCAGATGGTGAGCCCGAGGCCCGTACCCCCATATTCGCGGGTTTTGGATGAATCGGCCTGTGAAAAGCTTTCGAATATTTTGTCTTGTTGCTCTTTCGGTATGCCAATTCCCGTATCTTGAATTGAAAATAATAATTCGACTATCTCTGTTACAGCATCTGATAGGATGGGTTTTCTAGCGCCAACTTTCAATACGACCTTACCTTGATGTGTGAATTTAACCGCATTGCCCAGTAAATTGATTAGAATTTGGCGCAAACGAACCGCGTCACCCACTGTATAAGTTGGTGTGTCGGGTTCTATGCGGCAGACAAGCTCAAGCTTTTTTTCATCGGCTTTGACGGCCATGATTTCACAGGTCTTTTCCACCAGTTCCTGAAGATCGAAGGGCGCCTCTTCCAGTTCAATCCCCCCTGCCTCAACCTTGGACAGGTCCAGAATATCGTTAATGATACCCAGGAGATCCTCGCCCGCATTTCGAAATATTTGTACGTATTTTTTCTGTTCGATATTCAGTTGAGATTCCCAGAGGAGATCCGCCATACCCAGGATGGCGTTCATGGGGGTTCGGATCTCGTGGCTCATGTTGGCTAAAAATTCACTTTTCGCCTTATTGGCGGCTTCGGCAACTTCACGCGCATGCATTGCCTGTTCTTTTTCCTTGGCCTTGGTGATATCCAACAGGAATCCTTGGTAGTGAAGCAGATTTCCCCGGTCATCTGTAACAGTGCGTGCGTTGATGGAAGCCCATATGATACTGCCATCCTTGCGGTGCATCTGCGTTTCAAACCCGATGATCTCTCCCTTCTCATTTAAGATTCTGCGGAATACATCACGGTCCTGCGGATGTACATAAAGCTGTGACGCGATATCTCTGATCTCAGAGCGCATTTCATCCGCAGAATCGTAGCCGAAAATTTCGGCCATGGCCGGATTTATGTTGATAAAAAAACCCTCCGGTGAGGACTGGAATATGCCCTCAACTGCATTTTCAAAGATGCTGTGGTATTTTTGCGCCGATACCCTCACCTGATTGTATAGCTTGGCATTTTCTATGGATATGGCTGCTTGAGAGGCGAGAACCTGTAAGACATGCACGCGATCGGGTGGGAAGGCGCCTGTGATTTGGTTGTTCTCCAGGTATAAAACCCCGGTCAAACCGCCCAGATGCAGGATTGGGAGACTGAGGATTGACTTGGGATTGTTTTGCTGCAGATAGACGTCCTGGCTGAACCGATCGTCAATGGTCGCTTCATCTAATACAAGGATTTCACGGCTGCGGGCCGTATATTGAACAATCGCTGAGGATAGCTCCTGGCATTCTTCAATCGGCACAGATTCCAGCACAACCGCATCCTCACCACCCATAGCAATGCGGGCCTCAACAGCCAGTATCCCATCCTTTTCCAAAATCAGAAATCCTTTTTGAGCACCGGCGTTTTCAATTAAAATCCGCATCAATTGCTCTAGCAGTTTTTCCATGATGATTTCGCCGGAAAGGATCTGCGAGGCTTTCATCACCGAAGTCAAATCCAAGGAGGCGGAGGGTATTGTTGCGCTGGCTGTTTCCACGCTTTGCAGTCTCTGGCCGAAATCACCCTTTTCTTCCAAAATTTTGGGTAACAAATGGCGGTAATTTTCCTCCAAATGCTGAACCTTAGCGCTAGCACCCCATCGGTCGTAAAGATAACGCGCCTCGCGCATATAGGGACAGGCCATGTTCTCCCGGCCCTGGGTCTGATAAAATTTGCCAGTCAGTTCATTGGCCAGTGCTTCATAACGGAGAAATTCATTTTTTTTAACCGTCGCAACAGCACGATCGTATAGTTGCTCTGCTTTTTGTGTTTTCCCAAAAATTCGGGCCATTTCGGCTTCCATTAGGAGCGTATGATGCAGAAAGTTTACCGAAAAGTGATCCGACCACTTCTTCATCTGTTTGTGTTCCCGTTTTAAACGCCGCCGGGCACGACGCTTTTCCTTACGATTCATTTCAGGCCAAAGCGCTGCCAAGACTAGAAAAGCATAAAGACAATATATCACCGAATAGGGCATTCCTAATAGAGCTTTACGCACCTTATCCCCTTCTTTTATCTGGAATAAAGCCGCAGTATAATCTTCCCGGAAAAAGCATACCTGGAGTTTGCATAAATAATATATAGCCAGATAATAATCAGATTGCGCCTGTTTCATACTTTCCAGGAATTCTTCTTCATTAAAGGAGGCGTCACTAATAGAAAAGCGGTCATTTGTCTGTCCGAGCAGATTCAGTCGGAAACCCTGAAAAATACTCGTATCCCAAATGGCATCATGTTTTGTTTCTTTAGTAAACGCAATGCCCTTTTTCCCCTGTTGGATTGCGTTTTCCAGGTCAAGCCCCGGGTCCCATTCAGGACTACTCGTGGCATAACCGGCATTGAGAATGTCCCCGCCTTGTAAGCATGCCTCAAATGCTTTTTTATAATAAGCGGGAATCGTTTTCCAGTGTTGGTTCCAATGCAAAACAAAGAACGCATTAAAAAAGATCGTTTTACCTTTAAATTCCAGATCCTCGTAGCGTTCGTTCAATTTCAGGCTAAGCTTCCCAAATTCATAGCCTGTTTTTAAATCACCAAAGATGCCTAAAAGCATTCCATAAGCCGCATAGGCAAAGGCAGTTTCGGAACTGTTACCGTAACGAAGAGATAAATTGATCGCCTTTAAGATCGCCATCGCAAACAAGTTCATATTACCGGTCATGTACGCCGAAGGCATAAGATCTATTAGGAGTCTTATCGTAAGCCTTATCTCTGGACCTGAGACTTCCGGCTGATACAGAAGATCGGCAATTTTTCGTTTCCCCAGATTCCACTTTGTCAAAAGCCTCTCCTGGAGTACCGAAACAACAGTTGTTTTTAGAGACACTTTTGTTCCTAATAATCGTAATCCCTGGATACAGTATTGAAGGGCCTCTGCATGCTTTCCGATAACCGTATGCTGAACCGCTTTCATTCTCAAAACCCGGGCTTTTTCTAGATTTGTTTTTGCATTTTCCAGTAGAATCCTAATATGCTTTTCAGCCCTTTCAAAATCTCCACAAAGATAGGCACACTCTGAATATTCCCGAAATATCTCAAAGGTCAGTTCATAGCGGGCTTCCCATGCATTTTCAGGAAGCAGTTCCTTGGCAGCGGTCAAATATTGTAACGCGGGGCGGTAGGCAGTGGAGGATTTGGCCTTCTTCCCGGCTTTAAGATTCAACCGGGACAGCTCCTCCTGCTCATGAGCATCTTCAATAAGGGTTTTCCCTTGATTCAGTTGCCGAACAATTTCGATTATCTGTTCTTCAAGTTCTGCCGGGTCTGCATTACGCAGCATTGATCTCCCGATCTCAAGGTGAACGGTTTTCTTCCTTTCCTCCTCAATCAGAGCATATGCTGCCTGTTGGACCCTGTCATGCTGAAATCGGTAGCTCACGTCAAAATCAGAATCCGCCATGAGCTTCATCTCTTCACCGGCTTCATCTTCCCGCAGGGCTTGCATTCCCGTGTGAACCAGTCGATACTGCCCGCTTAAGGGAACGATAATCTCTTGCCGTATACCTTCCCACAATGAATTTGCCGTGTTGAGAAGCGACTTCCCTTCAATCACGGATAGGGTTTTCAGATCAAAAATATTCCCGATACAGGAAGCCAGTTGAAGCGATTTTTGGGTGTCGTTAGGCAATTGTTTGAGCCTGTCAATCATTAATTCAAGCACATTCTCACTGACCCCGACAGCTCTGATCTCTTCCAGTGCCCAATCCCAGCAGCCGTCTTGATAGCTAAAGCGCAAATATTTTTCGCGGTACAGAAGTCTGAGCAATTCATTCACAAAAAAGGGATTTCCTCCGGTCTTTTGAAATATGAGCGCTGCTAAGGGTTGTGACCGTTCCAACTCGCAATGAAGGGTGTCGGCTATGATCTGATTAACTGAAGAATGACTCAGCGGAATGAGAAATAGTTGCCGAATCAGTTTGTTTGCAGCGATTTCCTGCTTTTGAAGTTCTTCAATGGTCGTCATCAAAGGATGATATTCATGCACTTCATTGTCGCGGTAGGCGCCTATCAGCAGGAGATGCTGGATCTCTTCGGTGACCATAAAACTCTCAATCAATTTCAGGGTCGGAACGTCAGCCCACTGCAAGTCATCCAGAAAGATCACCAAGGGGTGACCTTTTTGAGCAAATACGTTTATAAAATTACGAAACGTCATCATAAAACGGTTCTGTTCTTCGGCAGGATTAAGCCTCTGTACCGGCGGTTGTTTACCGATAATTCGTTCCAGTTCCGGAATGAGTTCGATGATGATCTGGGCATTGGGAACCAAGACGTCGAGCAATTGCGCCTTCCAGTGCCCCAAGCGATCGCCCGGTTCACTGAGAAGTTGTCGCATCAATCCTCGAAAGGCCCGCACAAGGGCACCATAGGGAATGTCACTCTGAAATTGATCAAATTTGCCTTCAATGAAGTCTCCTTTCCTCTGCACAATCGGTTTATGGACTTCATGGACCAGGACCGATTTTCCGACACCGGCATATCCGGCCACCAGCATCATCTCCTTGTTTCCAGTACTGACGCGTTCAAACGCAGCAAGCAGTATATCGAGTTCCCCCTGGCGACCGTAAAGCCTCTGCTGGATCTGAAATCGATCGGAAAAATCCTTTTTTCCGATTACAAACTCATCAATGCTCCCTTGTTTTTGGAGGAGATCTTGACAGTGCTCTAAATCGACTTTGAGGCCGGAGGCGCTTTGATATCGGTCTTCCGCTGCTTTGGCCAACAGTTTGATGAGGATATCGGAAATAACTTTCGGAATTCGAGAATCGTATTTACGGGGGGATTGTGGTGTTTGGGCGATATGACCATGGATCAATTCCATGGGATCAGTGGATTGAAACGGTGTAATCCCTACCAGCATTGCATAAAGGGTCGCTCCCAGGGAATATAAATCGGTGCGATAATCCATAGTCCGGTTCATTCTGCCGGTCTGTTCAGGAGACATATAGGCCGGGGTTCCCTCCAACATAATGGGGCTACCGACTTCCGGACTTTCCCGCGACAACTCTGTGGAGATGCCGAGGTCGATGACTTTGACCTGGTCTGTTTGCGGATTCCAAACGATATTGGAGGGGTTGATGTCCTTGTGCATCATATTCTGCTGGTGAATCTCTTCCAGGATATGGGCCACCCGGACGGCCAGAGATAAAAACTCCGCCAAGCCAAATGGTTCTGACCGCAGGATCCGGTCCAGCGACTCACCCCCAAAATCCTCAAGGACCATGACCAAACTGTTGTTAAACCTTTCCAGACCATAAACCTGAACAACACCTTCCACATTTAAGGACGAACTCATCTTATATTCGCGTTTGAAGCGCGCAATTTCGACTGCTGTTGGATAGGTTTTATTCAGCAGCTTAAGAACAACGGGTTTGTCATCCGCCTTGCGGCGGCCGCGACAAACAAGCGAATGGGGGCTTTCATATAGCTTGGTATCCACGTGGTAATTTGGAAGGGTGATCATGAGTTGCTCCGCAGGGGTTTCATTCCTCTGGGGAAACTACGCCCAGGTTCGTAAAGATGACAGGAAGTAATATTATCTTTATTTGATTTTTTGAATAGAATAATAAAGCATGAAAACATGAACTTGGCCCTTTCCCTTCCTGCCGCCGACGTCCGATTCCCCTTACGATTATATGATATTAGGCGCCAGGGACTTCTAAACGGGCTTTTCTTGGCATAGGATTTCTATACCTTAGTCCCAATCAGGTGCCAAACAATATCCCAATGGACGTCCCCGAGATTCCCCAGGTTAAAAAAGCGTCTGAAAAATTTTAGATAGGCGTTTTTGGAAAGACAGGCGATACTGTTTGGACCGTATTCGCCGGCCTTTT
>CAZHAH010000152.1:0-15098 GCA_964530095.1 uncultured Desulfobacteraceae bacterium
GCCCAGGAGAATCTCTACAACGACCGTAGCCCACCGGATCGCCGAAGAATTGGGTGAACCGATCGGCCAATCGGTGGGGTACAAGATGAGATTCAAAGAACAGTCAAGCCCGCATGGGTTTATCAAAGTAATGACCGACGGCATCCTGCTGGCCGAGACGCTGAGTGATCCATATTTGTACGACTATGACACCATCATCGTGGACGAAGCCCATGAGCGCAGTCTGAATATTGATTTTCTTCTGGGATTAATAAAAGAACTGATGCCGAAACGAAATGATCTCAAGGTGATTATCACTTCGGCAACCATTGACACGCAAAAATTTTCAGCCGCTTTTCACAAGGCGCCCGTTATCGAGGTGTCGGGACGGATGTATCCAGTAGAGGTTCGCTATTCTGCCGGCGAAACAGAACTTGAAAAGACGGCCGAACAAACACATGTCGAACAGGCGGTCCAAGCGGTAGATGAGATCCAGCGTGAATCTTCGGCAGGGAGTATTCTGGTCTTTATGCCCACCGAACAGGATATTCGGGAGACATGCGATATCATTAAAGGAAAGCCGTATCGCAATGTCATCATCCTGCCCCTGTATGCGCGGCTTCCCTCACGCGATCAGCAAAAGGTTTTTCGGAAAACAAAAGAAAGAAAAATTATTATTGCCACTAATGTGGCCGAAACCTCCATCACAATACCGGGAATCAAATACGTGGTTGATACCGGCCTGGCCCGTATTTCTCGATACTCGCCGCGATTGAGAGCGACATCTCTTCCGGTTTTGCCGATCTCCAAAAGCAGTGCCGATCAGCGTAAAGGACGATGCGGCCGCGTTGCCAACGGGATTTGCATCCGCTTGTTTTCTAAAACCGATTACGAGACAAGTCCACCTTTCACGGCGCCGGAGATCTTGCGAGCTAACCTGGCGGAGGTCATTTTGAGAATGATCGCGCTAAAGCTGGGTGAAGTTTACGATTTTCCTTTTATCGATAAACCGGCCGCCAAAAACATAAAAGACGGCATCGATCTGCTTTTTGAACTGGGTGCGATTTCGAGTAAAGAGAAAACAAAAGGTGGTAAGCGGAGAAAGCGAGCAAGCCGGTTTGCGCTGACCGCCATCGGAAAAATGATGGCCAAAGTGCCTTTGGACCCGAGATTATCCCGGATCCTTATTGAAGCTCACAAAGAAGGCTGCCTGCTGGAAATGACCATCATCGCATCGGCTTTGAGTCTTCAGGATCCCCGGGAGCGACCGACGGAGAAAGCTCAAGAAGCGGATCGGGCACACGCGGCTTTTGAGCAGCACGAGTCGGATTTCATCACTTTGCTCAATATCTGGGGAAAATATAGGCAAATTTGGCAAACCGACAAAAGTACCAGCCAGAACATCAAACAGGTTAAAAAATTTTGCCAGGCGAACTATCTTTCCTACAGAAGAATGCGGGAGTGGCAAGATATCCATGGACAGATCATTGGGATGCTGCGGGAATTTGGGATGTTAAAACCAAAGGATTCCAGGATGGAATTACCAGATTCGACATTATCCCAATGGGATCCTTCGTGTGGAATTCATGACCCGCAGTATGCAAAAATCCATAAGTCGATTTTAAGCGGTTTTCTCTCCAATATCGCCCTTAAAAAGGAGAAACACTATTTTCAGGGGGCCAATGCAAAAGAAACGATGATTTTTCCGGGGTCGGGGTTGTTTGATCGGGCAGGCGCATGGATCGTGGCCGCCGAAATGGTGGAGACCAGCAGGCTTTTTGCCAGAACGGTGGCCAACATCGACAGCCGGTGGCTCGAGGAACTCGGCCGATCTCAGTGCAAATATTCATATCGCAATCCCCACTGGGATCGAAGTCGCCAAAACGTTGTGGCCGATGAGCAGGTAAGCCTGTACGGGCTGATCATCATTCCTCAACGCAAGGTGTCCTATGCCAGAATAAATCCTGGGGAAGCCTCGCAAATCTTTATCAGAGATGCCGTCATGGGAGAGGACCTCAATACCCCGTTGCCTTTCATGCGCCACAACCGCAAGTTGCTTGAAGAAATTCGGGACAAGGAGGATCGGATCCGAAGAAGAGATCTCCTGGTCAGTGAAGAAGAGATATTTCGTTTATATCGCAAACCATTGGATGGGGTTTATGATCTAAAGACACTCAGGGGGCGAATAAAGGAGAAGGGCGGCGACGGCTTTTTAAAAATGAGCCGCAAAGACCTCATGTTATATGTTCCGGATGAAACTGAACTGGCCCTTTCCCCGGATGCGCTTTCCCTCGGCAACCACGAGTTCCAGTGCGCCTATCGCTTCAGCCCTGAGAAGGAGGACGACGGGGTAACGCTGAAGATCCCGTCTGACCTTGTGCCGGTTGTCTCCCCCGATGCCATTGACTGGCTGGTCCCCGCGCTCTTAAAGGAAAAAATTACCGTACTCATAAAGGGGCTTCCAAAGGAATACCGTAAAAAATTGGTCCCCATTGCCGCATGCGTGGAAAGAATCATGTCCGAAATCACCCCAGGAGAAGGACCATTGATTACCACGCTTGGAAAATTCATTTATTCAAAATTCGGGATCGACATTCCGGGCCCTGCATGGTCAGAAAATGGGCTTCCGGATTATTTAAAAATACGCTTATGCATACAAGACGCCGAGGGAAAAGAAATTCAAACGAGCCGGGATAAGGGCATTCTCAGACAGACGACTTCCAGCACGATCGATGCGGATGAGTTTGAATCGGTCCGAAAGGCGTGGCAGAAGGACGGAATCAGGCGCTGGGATTTTGGCGATCTGCCGGACTCCGTGACGGTTCGGGGGAAGTCCGGGACCCAATGGATCCTTTACCCGGCCCTAAAGGATGATCTCGATGACAAAAGGCAGGTCCGGCTCTGTCTGTTTAAAGAGCGGGAAGAAGCCCTGCTTGCCCACCGAAAAGGGGTGGTCAAGCTTTTTACGATCCATTTTTCAAATGAATTAAGATTTCTCAAGCGAAAAATCGGGTTGCCCAAAGGGTCGCAAAAATTGGCCGATTTTTTTGGGGGCCAAAAGCATTTTGAAAAAAACCTTTATGAATCAATCGTGCATGACCTTTTTTATCGAAATATACGCACGGCAGCCGATTTCAAGGCGCATACCGGGGCGGTATTGAAACTGGGCATTTTCGATCTTGGTGAGAAGCGCTTGAATCGGGTTGTGGGCGTTTTGGAAGCATACCAGGCCACGAGAAAAATCGTATCTAATCTGGAAACGACAAACAGAGCCAATGCCCGTGCAGTAGACTTTTTGAAACGTCTCAGGAACGAACTTGCAACACTCGTACCGGAAACCTTCATAGCCTTGTACAGCGATACCCAGTTAGGCTGGATGGTGCGCTATATAAAAGCGATCGGTATCCGGGCCCAAAGAGGTATTTTAAACCTTGAGAAGGACCAGGAGCGAGCTTCTGAATTGAAGATCTATTCTGAAAGATTAAATGATCTTGTTAAATCGATCACACCCATGACCACCGCAGAGAAGCAAGGGGCGATCGAATATTTTTTTTGGTTGCTCGAGGAATACAAGGTGTCGATCTTTGCCCAGGAGCTGAAGACATCGATCCCGGTTTCCAGAAAACGTATCGATGAGAAATTGAAAGAGATCCAGCGGTTGGTGTAAGTTGAACCGCTTAAGCGAGCGCATTCCCCGTAGCTTGTTGGAGCGAAGTGGAAATCCCGTTTCAGCGGGGCTGCGGGGAATCTTCAAATGTTGCCTATAGTGCTAAGGTTTAATTATAATGGTTGATGAATTTGCACCTGAACCATGCACAGACAATATCGATCAGTCTTCATTCCTTTGACATTTGCATCTGTTCTTCAATTTGTTTTTTCTGATATTTGATAAAAACTTCGCTTTTGGCTATTTTGGCCCTGATTTTGACCTTATCGGCCTCAATGTCATTTGTTTTAGTTTTAAGATCTGCGATAGTATTCAGGTTGTCCTCTTTATCACCCAACCCTGCTCTATTGATAGCCTCCAATTTTTTTATAGCCAATAAAATATCAGCTTTTTTGCGATCCTTGCTTACAATGTCAAGATTATATCCGGCAAGTTTCAACTTTTGGGCAGCCAGTTCCTTCTTTAGTTTGCCCAGATGCTCCTTGTTTTGGTTAGACTTCAGAACTGCCTCTGCCTCAGCAATGCCTTCTTTCTGGTCTTCCGGAACCTGTTTATATAATTTTGGATCAACACCGGTTGTGAATGTAGTTACTTTTGATGATATGGTGCTTTTGATATCCTTTGTAGTCTGGCATCCAACAACCAAAGCAACCACAAGAATGATCGTTAAACCTATAAAACAAAACCTTTTCATTGTTGCCTCCTATGATAATATTTAAGCACGTCTGTAAAATTGATGAATTCGAAAAAGTCGAATTCATCAATTTTTGGCCTTTCATAAGCCTCAAGCTTGTTAAGTGGTAGGTTTTAGGTTTATATTTTGTGATTATTTTCAAATAGTTAAGACACAAAACATTCGTAAAAAGGAAATTGCTACTTTTTACAAAACCATTAACAATAATACAATTAATAGCGGTATACAAAATTATAGTCAACCGTATCGAAGCTTTCTTACGCAAAAAACATATTATTCCTTCGATTTGTACCCACACCTTTCATCCTACCAACAATCCCCACTTTATATAGGCATTTTATGGGTGAATAAAGAGGGTTGACCATAGCGGTTGCTCAGAATATTGTGCATGCGCACAATATCCTATTAAGAATCGAATTAATTCCGGTGTATGTTTTTTTAGCTGTCACAGAAAAATCGGTACCGTATTGTTTTTATGTATAAATAAGGCCTTACTATCCCAGTACCATTATCAATAGTCAAAGATTCTTGAACCGAAAAAGCGAGCGCATTCCCCGCAGCTTAAATATGCAATCATGCTGATACAACAAGCCTATATCATCAACACCATTCTGATAATATTGGATGCCGTGTGTGTAATTGGCGCCGGATATGGGGCATATTTTTTCAGGCGATTCATATCGCCAAGTTATTTTGGCTACATTTGGTCCATGCAAGCAAATGTTTTTGTTGGCTCAGTGATGATTGTCATGTTTGTAAACAACTATGTTATGGGGCGACTCGATCTTTACAGCGAGAGGCGATCATCGTCACAGGTGGACTTAGTGTGGTCGATTTTTTTGGCGATCTGCATAGATTTTGGGGTGTTGTCCGCCGGGGTTTTCATGTTAAAAATCGCTGATTATTCCAGAGTGTTTTTAATCTCCTTTGCTGCAATGAGCTTCATTTTCATTTCGGTTGCCAGGATTCTATTCCAGGGGCACGTTGATACGATCTCTAAGAATGATTTCAATGCACGAAGAATACTCATTGTTGGAGATAGGAGGAGAGGAAAGTTGGTTTCAGAGCTTTTCGAAAAACAAATGAGTTGGGGGCACAAGATTATCGGCAGGATAAACACTAAGCCTAAAGAGCCTTATGCGGGGGATACGCTTGGGTCAATTGATGATCTTCCTGAGATATTAGATAAGAATGCGATAGACGAGGTCGTATTTGCTTTGAGCGGTGATCGATCCATTGGTCTGTCGAAGAGCTTGGATATATGCCGAAAAATGGGTGTTTCATCAAGAATACTGCCCTCGCTTTGGGAAGGTAGCGACCATGCCCTATCCGGAGAAAGTTTCCATGAAGTTCCTTTTCTTGTCAGTCAGACGAGTAAATTTAGTGCCAGCGATCTTTTTTACAAGAGAATAATGGATTTTTTGGGAGGGTTGGCAGGGATGGCTCTTTTAATAATTCATTATCCGTTTGTTGCGATTGCGATCAAACTCGAATCAAAGGGGCCTGTAATTTTCAAACAGGAGCGAATAGGCAAGCGCGGCCGGGTTTTTTGTATTTACAAATTCCGTTCCATGTATGCGGGTGCAGAAGATATCAAGAAGAATTTAATGAGTAGAAATATAATGAATGGGGCTATTTTCAAACTTGAGACTGACCCGCGAATCACCCGCGTAGGGAAGTGGCTCAGAAAAACCTCTTTAGACGAATTGCCGCAATTTATTAATGTGTTAAAGGGAGAGATGAGCCTGGTAGGCACTAGACCGCCAACGCTTGATGAAGTGAAGAAATATCAGGCCCGACATCTCAGAAGAATATCCGCGAAACCCGGAATTACAGGCATGTGGCAGATATCCGGGAGAAATAAAGTTACCGATTTTGAACAAATAGTGAAGCTTGATTTGCAGTATCTTGATCAATGGAGCTTTAGGAATGATATAAAGATTTTGCTAAAAACAATCATTGTTTTGCTTCGGCCCAGAGGAGCAATGTAATGAGTGCCTGATCTAAAAGTTGATTTGTATAGACGAACCCACCAAAAATTCAAATTCAATTTATTTGTCAATACAAAAAACGCACTATGGAAAGAGGGGACATTCACAATATGCCCGATGTGTGCAGTATTTATCGAGCAAGAACATGAAAACGAAAAATGTGTCACGTGACACAATTCAAAAAATTCGAGTAGACCAAATATCGCCAAATCCAAATCAAGCCAGGATCGATTTTGACAAAGCGGGCCTGGTGGAACTTGCAGAGTCGATTAAAGCCACGGGCTTGCTTCAGCCAATTATTGTCAGGCCTGTCGGCAATCGGTTCCAAATCATTGCCGGGGAAACCTGTTTGATCAAACCGCCCTGCCTAAAGCAGGCCGAGGAGATTGGCTCGCACTGCCAAGGCCCTTGACCAATGGTGTGATCTGGCTCGTTCATTAAATATTCGATCCGTAAATACATCTGTTAAAATGTTACAGCGGCATCGTAACGGTATCATCAATCATTGCGATTACCCCATCCACACAGGCTAACTGGAAGGGGTAAATAACAAAATTAAAGTCATTAAGCGCAAAGCCTATGGATTCCATGATCTACGTTACTTTACGTTGAAAATCTATCAGGCTTTCTCCAACTAATTCGGAGAAGAACCATATTTAATAACGTATTCAAGTCGTGATTAAAGGGCGTATTAAATCCGTTTAAACCAGGTTTGAACACCATTTATTTGACCTTTAAATTGACATTTAGAGGCCATTTTTTAGGGTTTCAAATGTCGTAAACCTCTTCGCAGTTATTACCAGCACCGTCGTCAACCCCAGCTGATAGCCACATTACCCTAATTTCAGTTCACCCCAACGTTGCAAAAGTCGAGAATGCTGCAGATTCAAGGCGCCCAAGGGTGCAGAGCACCAGCTGTAGTGCACTACCGCAAACCTTTGGCAACGAAGGAGACGCGGCATGCTCGGCTTTCCCGCAGGGTAAAAACATGACAATTCTAATCCTAATTTTGGATTTCACCATTGATTGATTCTAAAGTGCTGAACCAATTTTCTCGGGGCTCTTATTGTTATTGTTCTAAACATTCTTTTGGCATGTTTTTTATGCAGCTAAGGGGTTCATACAATATGCAGCACCGGTACCATCCTTGACATACAAGCGATTTTATGCAATATCTACGCACACTAAAAGCAAATTCCTATCTTTGACTTTTGCAATGTTGGGATTTACATATTTCCATTTATCCGCTTTAAAAAAACAACTACTTATCCATACCCTCACAGAGCTTGTCATCAAAGACAACAAAGGCTTTCCTGCCGTGCATATCGACATGAAAATAAACCCCCCGTTTATATTCCACCCTCAAACTATCCAGCTCTTCTTCAAGCTGCGGCCGTTCAATGATCATGGCGTTGTTCGCCAGTAGTTTTGCCCCAATCACATCCGACATTACAGCGATAGACGCCATCTGGGAAGGTTTGGTGCGCGCTTTGAGGTACGTATCAAAAATCTGTTTACGCAGAATCGCTACATGGTTTTTAGGATCATATACCACTGCACCTAAATTATAAAGCATTGCGATGAGATTGAAGTACCGAGATTTGGAAAAGTATAATTCCATATTTTCGACAGTTTTAAGCTCTTCTATTAGGACATCAATCGGAGCAAAACCATTATAGATCTTAGGTGTGAAAGATACTTCGGATTTTCCCTCCCTGCGTTCGACCAAGTCCAGGTCAACCATAGGATCGATGTGGGCCAGTGTTTTGTGCATTCGTGTCTTGGATCTATAAGGCCTTGACTTGAGTTTTCTGACATTGTCCTTTAGCTCGACTTTTTGACGAAGATCTGTTGTTAATTGCCTATATGTTTCCCAAATATCCAGGAAGATGTGGTCAATAAAGTCAGTGGAAAGCAGTTCCTGTCTGGTCATCCTGCCTTTTTGTCTGAGGCCTTTGCAAATCTCAAGAATAGTCGCACCGTCAGCTTGTAGATAGTACTTTAAATACAGCACCTTCTCGGGTAAGGTCAGCTTCAGATAGTCGGAAGGCGAGGTTCTGGAATGTTCGTCGAGCAAAATGGCTATGGCCCTTCCTTTATCGTCCCAAAACATGTTTTTGGTTAAAAGGCCGAAGGACTGGGCCATGACTACCGCGAACTTGGCTGACTCCTTATTCACGGCGATCGTTTCAAAATCTATTTTGGCAAGCCTCCCTGAAATGACTTCTGGGTAAGTGCTTTGGCTGGGAGATGTACATTTGCTTAAAAGGACTGAAAAAATGCCCGGTTTGCCGATTTGATAATGGGTTTTAAGTTGCAGCCTGACGTGCATCAGTATTTCTTTCCGCCATGAACCGTTATTCTGGGCCTGACTTTGATCGGAAATACCCTATTCATCCTGTCGTTGGAAACAACCGCGAATCCCAGGTCCAGGCTGCGAATAGTCTTGTCAAACACCCTAGTCGTGATACGCTCACGATTATCGTAGACCACGGACTCGGGTACAAAAGTATTCACCATCCGTTCCGCGGTTTGGATGTCATCACCCATGCTCATGGAGTGCATGATCAGTATGTCTGCGTTCCTCTGGATGGCCGGATCGAGGCCTGACGGCTGCTGGGTGGCAACGACGATCGAGAGGCCAAGATTCCTGCCCTCGTTCACGTATTTTCGCAAAGGGGCTCGTGAGGCGATAATTCCTTTGGCCGGAAGGTAATTATGGGCTTCATCAATAATGATCCAACCGCGAGGGAGGCCAGTGTTGGCCTTCTCCATGTAATCTTCATACTTCTTCGAGGCCTTGGCGGCCTCTTCAGTATCCTCGGTTTTCAAGGCTTCATATTTAGACTTGTAGATATCGGCCATACGTTCGAAGCTGTCCGATATGCTGCGGTACTGCATGATTTTCTTGACGATAGTGCCGATCATGAGGCCGCGCAAATTATGGTCCAAATCACGTAAGAGGACCGTTGAGACTTGGCCTGCTGTAAACAGCTCCTGCAAATCCATGCCCTGTTCCGAAAATACGGGCAAACGATCTACTGCTTTCAAATATCGCCGGACAGCTTCAATCGTCCTAAATTCGAATCTTTGTACTTCGGGGTTTTCATTAAGACACCTGAGGAGGTCGGATATATGGTAATCTGCGACAGCGGGAATATCTTCTCCTTGACTGGTTCGCCAGCCCTCAACCGCCACCCAGTCATACAGCTCTGAGAGAAGCTGGCCGATGGGTTCGCTGAAAGTGTCCACGCCAAAGAGTGAAGCCCAGTCCTCTCCAGTCAGATCACAGGCCCGCAGGGTCAGTTCTTTGCTCACTCCCTCGGGCGGCGCCGGGCAGCCCCTGGGGTAGTATAGCTTTATGGGCAGTTCCTCCGAAGACAGGCCCCACTGTTTCAGTTCTTTGTAGTCCCGACTCTTCTTCCCGAACACTTCTTCCACCAGGTGGGGCATGGTCAGAAAGACGTTCATTGTGTCAAGGAGCAGGATGGCCTGTTTCTGCGTGCCCTGGTTTATCCATTGGGCCGACGCCAGACTCTCGGTGATGCCCCCCAGGGTGAAGGTTTTGCCGCTGCGCCGTTTTCCCATGATATAGATCGCGTGCGCTCCACTCAGGTCAATCCAGACATTGGCCCGCATATTCTCGTATTCGGCCAGTTTACCAAGAAAGATGGCTTCTTGCGGGCCCTCCTCGGCCGTGCTGCCTATTACGAAATTATCTTTCAGCAACTGTGGGCCCATGAGCGTTTGTTCGAAAAAATATCCGTGTTCCAGCCTGAATTGTTTTATGCCAAGCTCCACCATGGCTCTTATCCATTCTTCTGAGGTTAGTCAATAAGATCGGATTTAATTACCGGTTTGTCGTAGTTATGTGCCTTGCCGGCCGACCGGGTCATCTTCAGGGTTATTTCGCGGGGCGTCATTTCCTGCCCGACACTGACCTTGATAGCTTCGATCGCCTCCTGGGTAAAAGGAAAAAAGCTCTGGGGGACGTCTTCGGCAGTCGCGCTTTTGGCTTCCGTGATCAACGCATCAAGATTGGCGTCTGGATTCCTCAGGAAGCCGATAATCTTTTCAATGAACGGCTCCACGTCCATATCCTCAAGCATGGGCACGTCCTGGATGGCGTCCCGGCCCAACCGGCTGACAATAGGACCTCCCTGGTCAAAAATGTCAGGCAGTTCCGGAAAATTCTTAGCAGACAAACCAAGCAGGATGGAGATGTACCTTTGGTTCGGATCAAGCAACCTGGTAAACGCCGTGCGAAACTGGACAATGGTGTCAGGCCCAACAAAATCAATCCGGTCCATTTCGTCAAGCACCAGGATTAAGGTGCTATCATTAAAATCTCTGACAAGCTTACCTATGACCGTTATGTAATAGGCCAATCGGGCCGGTTCGGCCGAAGTCAGGTCCTGGGTCTGGCCTAAGTCCGACAGGTTGGCCCTAGGCACGGGGACTCCGGAAATCCATGACCACAGAAGCAGTTTGTTTTGGTCCGTGGGGTGTGTGAGAATTGCCGCAGCCTTGGCCAGCTCCTCGTCCAGGAGCAACTCACGTAATTGTCCTAGTACTGCATCCGGGGATGCCCAGCCCACTTTATCCCTGGCGTCATTAAGCAGTCCTATGATGAAATCCTGTCCACAGGACCGCATGATGCCGTCCCGGTAAAGCTCAAGGAAAGTAGACCTTTTGGATAGATCAGGGCATTCCACGTAAATCGGCTTGACTGGGATGAGCGATGAGAGCCTCCTCATCGTATGCTGCAGGGTGTGGGTTTTGCCGCCGCCATAAGGGCCCCAGACCATCCTTTTGGGAGGCAAGCCCGTGGACAGATCTATCTGCAGATCCTCGATGATCTTGCTGACGTTAACGCCGGTACGGTTAGCAAAAAAATCAGCGTCCTCGTCGGATAACGGATCAAGTACAAAGTTGGATCTTCTCAGTCCAAATCGTGTTTGAATATCCGGTGTCTTAGACATTTAAGCCTCCTCGAAGGGTTTGCATTGCTGATAAAGATCAAAAAAATACCTTATAAGTTTATTGATCATTATAGTGTCGTTGGTGATCCTGATGCCCAGTTCAATATTTCGTTTGTTAGTCAGGTTTTCCGAGCCGAATATGGCCTGGCTAATCCCGCCGCCAGCCCCGGGATCCCGGATATACAGCTTGGAATGCAGTTTCTCATGAACGACTATTTCAGCCCCGATTTTCTGGAGGTTCACAAATACCTCTTTAAATTGCTGATATTGGGGATGTTGTGGCTTAAGGGGCTGGGCAATGGCTATAATTTCAACTTTACCGACGCCTTCTTTTTCCTGGGCTTTATAAACGGCGTATGAAAATTTCTGCAAAGTCTTTTTTTTAAGATAAATCCAGGGAGAGCATAAAAGGACCCTCTTGAATGTTGGATACGAATCAAGACTGTCTATAAATTCGGCGGTCATCCCTTCGGTTACGATCTCATACGGAAACAGGGTCGGATCGAGCCTGGCCAGGTGTTGAAAGGCTTCTCTTGGATCAAAGCCGTTTATGGCCTGGAGGAGCCACCATAATTCCTGGCCCTTGTTCGACAGATACAGTTTATCGCTGACCTCGAAGATAATGCTGATGTCTTTGAGTTGACCGAACAGTGATTCGGGCGCCTTAACGCCCAGGTCGGTCATGAGATCAGGCACCTGATTAATCAAGATTTCCTGGGTCGAATAGAGCTTATCGAGAAAAGGAACCACTCCCGATTGCCCCAGGATTTCGCTTGGCAGTTCTCCTGGCATTTAAGCCCCCTACCCTTCGTCATCGGTATCAATGAAGACCCTGTCTTTCAAGGTTGAACTAACAAAGTCTTTGTCAATGATGTTAAGTTCACCTGATTCTATTAAGAGTTCCCCTTCTTCCAAAACCGTATTGCAGGCCTGCATTATGGTCCTGGGTTTAACTTCAGTCTTTTTCTCTAGCATTTCCATAATGGTTTCGATGGCCCCATTATCAAAAGGAAAAGTCGGAACTGGCGCGGCACTGGAGTCGCGGTAATTGGCCAACACGTCCTGGATAAACTCAATTCCTTCATTGGTTGAAAGCGGAGGCAAAAGCAGCACCTTTTCCATGCCAATCCGGTCCGCGAGCTCCCGCGACAGCCAGGAGGGCATTTTCTTGCCGGGTTTTCCGGAGAAAGACAAAAAGAGCGAAAAAGACCTTGGGCACCGGTTAAACACAGACTGCAGACAGCTGTTGATTTCTTCCTGGACCGGGAGTCGGCACCGCGTAATCCGCTGAAACTCGTCTATCATCCAGATGATTCTGGAGCAATCCAGTTCTTCTGCGGGCTTGGCCCAGTTAACCAGCTTGATCAGCCATTCAATCACTTTTAGTGCCTTTTCAGCATTATCTATCCTGGCCGCGATATATATGTCCCGAAGATCTTTGAGCGGGATCTTTTCTCCCCGCAACCAGTAGAGGGCGACCGTGACCTGGTCATCCTTGCCCATGCAGATTGTCTTCATGGCATTAGACAGATCAGGATAGTCGGCCAGCAGCTGGGCCTGGGCTTCATCCCTGCGGGGGCTGGTAAAGACTTCCAAATAGGCGTTTGTGACTAAATTAATGTCAATTCTCTCGATAAAAGCCCGGTAAATATCCAGAAACGAACGGGTCGCCTTGGGAAACTCGTTATAGACGGCTATAAACCCAGGGTGCTTCTGTTTGCATTTGTGTCCAATGTACTTAAGGGTATGCGTCTTGCCAGCTCCATACCAGGCCCACATGACATGAATAGTGGAGTGGTCCCTCCTGGAAAGATTCCTGATCAAAACCTCCACGTCGTGGCTTAACACTTTGCGATCAGCCAGAAAAGTACAATACTGGTCGTCAGGAATTGTATGAAAGGGCCAATCGGATAAATAAAGATGGGGAAACCTTACCATGACGGACAAACTCTAATTCTTGGACATTGATATGACCCACTCGTCGCCAATGATTCCTGACGTCTCGTGCCTTTTGGTTATGAGGCCCCGGGACCTGATCTCGTCACGTGCAATAAAATCAACATCAAAACCGACCTGGTCTCTAGCAATATTGGCCAGAATCTGATGATTCTGGACCATCCGGTTGAAGACCAGATTATTGCCGATGACTAAAACAAAACGACCTCCTCTTCGCATGACCTCAAATATGCTCTTCATGCCCTGGGTCATGTCCTGGTAGAACCTTCCGACAATCGCGGCGCGTTTTCTGTCCTTTTTATATATTCTCTCTATGGTAGTGTCGGCCACTTTATCCCCGACTTTGATCAGATCAAGATAATCCTTTTCATAAATGCGCTCAGTACCTACCAGGCTTTTGTCCAACTCGAACAGCCGGTCGTATTCGACTAGGCCCAGTAAAACCAATTCGAATTTGAGTGTCCTTATGTATTTTTGCGCGTTTATGTAAGGGGGCGAGGTGATCGCAAGATCAACCGGGGGTAAGCTAGTCGCGCGGGATTTATTCAGCTGTCCTTGAGAGGTGTATTTACCCTTGCGCAGGGTTCTTACGTCATCCCATATTATGTGGCTCTTCAAGGCGCCATTTTCAAACGCGTTATATAAATCAGCCATCCGATTGATGTTATTGGCTACCTCTTCTTCAAAATATTTAACCGGATCCGGGTTATACTTTTCTTTCAGCTCTATTTGCACTCTTCTGGTATGCGACTCGTTAGAATAGGTTATGTCTTTCAAAAGAACGGGCGGGGCGATCTTCTTGTCAGCCAGGGAAGTCCTCCGGATAATGGATGAAAGGCATACCAGAAAGAAGTCCTTATGATCCAGATTCGTAAGGCGGTCGATGTAATGTTTTATTTTAGCTATGCCTCTCTGGGCCTTAGGTTTGAACCAAAAGTCAATGTTAAAGAAATCCGGAAGGGCGGGTTTGACTTGTGACCTTTTGATCGCGGTGATAAGATCTTGGCCTGCTTCGCGTAGATTGGTGGGATCCAGAGGCGTGGTTTTAACCTTGGATACCAGGCGAGCTAGCGGGTTGATTTCAACGCCCAGAGTGTTCATAGGGTGGAAAGGATGAATAATGCCTTCCAGGAGCACGGTACCGGTACCCGCAAACGGATCCAGTAGATAGCCACTTTTGTTGGCGTATGACGAGTGGGACAAGAAAAATATCGGTATGTAGGCTATTAGTTTGGCCGGATAACTATGTATCTGGTGAGTGTATTTGTCTGACCGTCTGATCCAGCGGCTAGAGGCATCGCGAAAACTGAAACGGACTGGCTGGCTAGATTTTTGGAACCTGCTCGTGAGTTTCTCGACACTTTCTCCCACTATCTCGCGGAACAGCTCGACATTATCGTTAGAAAAATAGCTCATTCGTAGTTTATCGGCCAACTCGCAAAAATATTTGGGTGAACCATCATATTGAGAAACTGTAATGTATCGCCCACTGTCCTGATGGATCTTTTTTTCCCTTTATTAAAGCTAAACTACAGACATCACGCTAAGGTGTCAAGGAATTAACAGTACGGAGTCCACAACAAGTGGCTCTCGGCGGACGGGAGATTCGTTTTACCTATTTTTGATGGTGCAAAGGTCGTTTATGAGTCAAAGGACGGCAAGACATCAAAAACCTTCGATGCTCTGGATTGGCCCCGCCGGTAGGCAGGATGCAAACACTCGCCCAGCTGATCACCCATATTCCTAATAAAGGCGAATCCCGACGTTGTCGGGAGTCAGATATGGAGTTTATCCGCCTCTGGTGGAGCTTTTACAGTAATAAATCACGT
>CAZHAH010000153.1:0-15088 GCA_964530095.1 uncultured Desulfobacteraceae bacterium
AAACCCTTGTGCGGCCTTGTCCAACACAAAAAATCCGCATTTCTGAATTGGACACCTTAGAGTGCCATTAGGTAGCCGCGGTGGGCACTATTTAAGATCAACTTGGAATCGATAAAGAACACATATTATTACGAGTTCGACACGTTTATAGCCGGGGTAATAACAAGAGGGGAAGAGATATGAAAATTACGATAACGATTGCCGATCTTTGCATGGATGCGGAGTTAAATGATTCCTTGACAGCCCGCCAAGTCGCCGAAGCCTTGCCGTTAAAGACCGCTTTTAACACCTGGGGAGATGAGATATATTTCACCATTCCTGTGGATGCAGATTTGGACGAAACCGCCCAGGAGGAGGTCAGCATAGGGGATTTGGGCTACTGGCCCACCGGAAAGGCCTTCTGTATTTTCTTCGGCCTGACGCCCATGAGTGAACCCGGAAAAATAAGACCCGCAAGCGCGGTGAACATCATCGGACATGTCAGCGGCGATGCAACTCAGTTCAAGGCGGTCATGGAGGCAGGTGAAGTAACGCTTGAAAAAGCCTAGAAGCCATCTCAAAAAAGTCTTTTCGTCTAAACTCAGTGTTGGATTCTCGTTTCAACTCCTCGAAATACTACCGTATTCCTCCGGGGTGAATCTTGAACCCGCCTTGATTTTAAACCCAAATCCTAATTTTGAAATGGCTTCTATATCCTTCGTGATGATTTCAAGATGTTGGCGTAAGGCGCTGTTTTAAAAGCGGAATGAATTTATGATTCGCTTTGGGAATCGGATAGGCATCGAGATCTCCTAAGCGTATCCAGCGATAATCGACCGGCCCTTTTAATTTAATGTGTCCTTTTACATAAGAACAACAGAACACATCCATTTTGATTTTAAAATGAGTATAGGCATGTTTGACCCGGGTTAGGTGGAAATCGACAGAGACGGTCAAATTGGTCTCTTCCCTGATTTCGCGGATACAGGTGGTTTGCGACAGTTCCTTTTGGCGGGCTTTTCCACCCGGAAATTCCCACAACCCGCCCAATAGCCCGTCGGGACTGCGCTGGGTGATGAGCAGGCGACCGTCCCGGAGCACCACCCCAACGGCGATATGAAATTCAGGAATGGGACGGGTTTTTTTGCGCTGAGGGTATTTTTCAACCTCGGCTTCCCGAAAAGCGAGGCAATGATTTTGCAGCGGGCACTGCCGGCAATCGGGTCTGCGGGGCCTGCAGATCATTGCGCCCAATTCCATCAGGGCCTGATTGTGGGTACCCGGGCGGCGGGTATTGAGCAGCTCATCGGCCGCGTCTCTATATATCGGGTAAAACGGCTGGTAATTGACGGGTGCATCGATTCGTAACAGACGCGCCAAAACCCGCTTCACATTTCCGTCCACCACGGCATAGGGCTGATCAAAGGCAATACTTAAAATCGCCGCCGCTATATAATCCCCTACGCCGGGTAATCGCTTGAGATCTTCCCAAACGGCGGGGATATTTCCGGCATGGGCTTCCAGAACAATGCCGGCGGCGCGGTGCAGATTTCGGGCACGGGCGTAGTATCCCAATCCTTCCCAGGTTTTAAGGACACGTTGCTGATTCGTTCCAGCAAGAGTTTTTAGATCCGGAAATCGATTGAGGAATTTTTCGTAATAGGATAAAACGGTTTTGACTTGGGTCTGTTGCAGCATGACCTCAGATACCCATATTCGATAGGGATCGGTTGTCTGACGCCATGGAAGGCGGCGCTGATGATCGCCAAACCAGTGCAGGAGTCGGCGCTGAATAGACGTAATATCTTTTTTTTTCAACATATTGGGTTTAGGTCTTACAGATATTGCAAATGCTGCCGAGCGGTACAGGGTAACGTCAAAGTAATTCATAGACAACTTGAGTCAGAAGGTCTTATATGACAATAAAATTCCAAATCTCAAGCACCAAATTACAAATAAATCTCAAATTGCAATATACAATGACCAAAACATTCCCCACAGTTGCATCGCATCGCAAACCCTGGTCTGCCGGTGATGATGCCATTGGGCATAACAGTAGATCGATCATTTGTGCGGAGCCGTGTAGGACGGTACTTCTGATTTGACAATTACCCATGCGGCCCATAAGAAGGAGAGGTCCACACTTTTTTGATGGTTTGGGAAAAATAATGACTGAACAGGGAATACAAATTGAGGACTGGCCTGAATTAAAGAACCCTTATCTGATTGCAGGTTTTGGCGGCTGGGGCAATGCGCTGAACATTTCCAAAGGGATGGCCGGGTTCTTAAGACGCGAACTCAAGGCGCGGCGGTTTGCGAAAATCAATTCCGATCTTTTTTACCGTTACGATGAAACACGACCTCAGGTAAAAATCGAAGACGGGAATCTGAAGCGGATTGCACCGCCCGGGGGATCATTTTATGCGGTGTCATCAACTCCGGAACAAAGAGATATTGTGATATTGGAAGCAGACGAACCGAGTCTAAAATGGTATTTTTTTACATCCGAATTGATGGCACTGAGTGAAAGGTTGGGAATAAGAACCATTATTAGCCTGGGTAGTATGTGGGATAATGTGCTTCATACAGATCGTGTCGTATCCGGAATCGCTTCAAATGAAGACCATCGGACCCAGCTAAAACAAAAAGGCATCATCGCAATCGATTATCAGGGACCGAGCGCCATTCACACGTTGATATATGCGGAGGGTCAAAATAAGGGCTTCCATAATATAAGCCTGTGGTGCCATTGTCCCTATTATCTTAACCGAACAACCCATTTCGGAATGCTGTCTCATTTGGGGGGATTGCTTTCAATGATCGGGGGATTCGAACTGGATACCACCGAACTCGATCAAGGCTGGGAGGCCCTGAATATTCAGATCCAAGAAGTGATCGAAAAAGACCCCAAACTGCAGGCCATGATCAGCGAGCTTCGCAAAGCCAAGCTAAGAGGATCTTTTGAAAGCATGCCGGCTTCAAACCAAAGGAGCGACAAGATCATCAACCTGCAAGACTTTCTAGACCCGAAGTAAGCCGAGTCCATCTCTTTTATCGCCATTTTCAAATGGGTATTTCAGCTCCCCGCCAGAATCTCTATCAAATCATTTGCAATTTTTCCCAATTGTGTTAAAAGGTTATGGTCTCTTTCAGCATTTTGATTGTCTCCAATAAATCAGTTAATCTGAACGCATAGAATTGCGAAAAAATGACATGGTGATAGACTCAAAACCTCGTTGTTGGTGCACAGAAAAGGGGTTCTTGCTTTGGCTACAGGAAATACACAGATATGAAACGAACCACATCTTTTTTTGTTATTGTGTTTAGGTTGTCCAACGAGCGAGATGTGAGCCCCACCGCCTTCCGGTAGGTGATTGCAGGGACATGAAAAACAATGCCAAATGATAATGGATCGTTCGGCGCCATTAGTCAGTAAGTTGACATCTGCCAAGTGCCGAACTATACTCATAGATAAAGTAGTCTATGGGTTCGCAACGATTATCAATAAGTAAGGCACTAATATGTCAAATAAAAAAAACATGTCGAAACCACTGCCGGATTATAAAAACCCACCCGTGACAGAAGTTGTGTGCGGCCTTGTATTTAATAAGATAGATGCTTTTAGAGCACCTCATTTGGGACTTTTTTGGCAGAAAGTAAGGGAAGAATTCCCAACCTGCGAACACGCGCAACCACTTGGATTTCCTTCAGAACCATCAGGCCTAATGAGCGAATGGCCGCTACCAAGGGTCTGGTTTATTAATGAAGGGAAGAATAAACTCATTCAACTTCAAGGCGATAGATATTTTTATAACTGGCGTAAAATGCATCGGGATGAGCCTTATCCTCGATATATTCAAATAATAGAAGCATTTAAAACCAATTTTGAAAAACTAAAGCAATTTTTTGCTGAAGAAGATTTGGGATCTATTGTGCCAACAACTTGCGAGCTGACATATATCAATCATATTCCAAGAGACGAAGGCTGGCAAACGCTGGCCGATATTAATGACATCATTCCCGAACTAAGCTGGCACAGTAAAAAGAGTCGATTTTTACCCGCGCCACTTCATTGGGGCTGGGAAACGGGATTTGCATTACCTGAAGATAAAGGCCGTTTGCACGTAAAACTTCAACATGCAACTAGAAAAATAGATAAAAACCCGTTATTCATATTAGAAATAGCTGCACGGGGATTGGGAGGAGACAAGTCGTTAGACTCAATATGGGAATGGTATGGAGTGGCGCATGATTGGATTGTAAAAGGATTTGCCGATCTTACGGGGCCAAAAATACAGAAAGATATTTGGGAACGAAAGTAAGATTTTCAAAGGTATGATGGAGGCCGTATGTTGACCTACCAGAGCGAACTTGAAGATTATGAGAAATACATTGCCGGTGGGAATGTTAATGCCACCTATAATACGGCAGTAGATTATGTGATAAATGAAGACTTTCCTGCTTCAGGTAAATTAAGCGATGTAATTGTTGGTCCATTTTTTTGGCGATTTCAGTTTGCGCATAAGAGGAAAAATGTATTTGAAAATGCCCCTTATTCCTTAAGATTAGCTGATGATAAAATTGAAAGCGATCAGTATGAATCTATGGAAAGTCCCTTTGAGAAGCTTGATGAAGTCTCTAGCAACGATGAGAAAGTACGTGAATTGATTTCATTTATTCGCACTGAGTGGAAGATATCTTTTTCCGAAAAAATGGCTAACCGTCTCGACTTTCTATGTGAAGTTGCACAAGAAGAGTCTCCCGGTGAGGAAGCTATCTCATCTGAATCCTTACGGAATTTTATATTTTTTCTTACCACATCAACCAACTTGAAATATCCGGATGTTGTACTATCACCCCTCAATAACATTCGTGCGCAATGGCGTGTTGCATCAAATAGGCATTTCGCTGCTGAATTTTTGCCGACCGGAGATGTCCGTTTTGTGATTTTTGCACCGGACTTCAAAAATACAGAGAAAGTCATTAGGTTGTCTGGAATAGCGTTTGTAGAAACCTTAATGGACACCGTTGCTCCTCATGGTGTGCTGCTTTGGGCATCTCAATGAAAGATGATACGGTACCCGACCAAGATCACATTTCAAGATATTGTTCGGCTACAAAGTGCACCGAAACCGGCGAAGTAACCGGTGCTGCATTTATGCTCAGAGTAGATGAGGATTTCTTATCCGTAAATTGGATGGAATTTTTAAATCTTGGCGATCAACAAGCGGAAATAGAAGAAGTTCGTCGTGTTCTTGGTTCAAAATTAGTTTTAGGTTCGCAAGCCAGGGTTGCAGTTTTAATTGTCGGAGAAACAGTCCGATATGTTAAGGAAAACAGTCTCGATAATAAACAGCTGAAGGTTTTACACGAACCCGAAGATGAAGGTTTTACACGAACCCGAAGAAGACGACCCTTCCCACAGCGGTATTCACGGATATGGACATGAGGATTCGTTGATTGCCGACCTGATTGCTGAAAAAGTGTTCCGGTCCTATCCTGCCAAAGTTTAATACACGTCTTTTCCGAATTTCCACTGTCGGTAAACATCTTGTAGGAAAAAAATCTAAAACAGAAGGGGAAATCATTAAGCGGAAAATAAGAAGAGGGCCACGAGGAAACTATATGGGGCTTTGATTGACAGTTTGGTTCCAAAAAAATAGGCGGCGCCCGATTGACTCAGTCACCGCCAGAGTTAGTTTGATTGTTTTGAGTGTTTAAATAATCGATATTCGTCTTGATATCAAGTCAAATTCCAGTTTCAAAGGTTGAGGAGCTTAACTCCAATGGAAAAACGTACCATTTCGATCGACTCGGAACTCTATGAAAATCTTCGAAAATACTGCGATCAAAACGGCATCCGATTCACGGCGTTTATAGAAGACGCCTTGGAGTCTGCGACCCAGCGGGAAGAAGAAATGAAAATGGTTGCTGAGGCCAGGGACATGATGGAACAACTCGAGCGCGAGCGTCGGCGGTCATACAGGCGCGGTTTTTGGCAGGGATTCTATGCGGCTACTTTTGCCGGTCAGGGAAATATGGGGTTGTGCATGGCAAATACCCCGCCCGAACTTAGTCCCGAGCATGAAAAGTTCAAAACCGTGGACGGCGGGCAAAAGAAATTGTTCGAAAAATAATAGGAAGTTGCTTTTTGCGAGGATAATTATGCCAAAGGGGGCTTGCGGGTCAACGATTAATGCAGCAGGTTGTTTATTGTTTTTAGGGGTGTTTTAGGGACTCTCCACAGAGAAGGGTGGTATTGAATTCATAATTCAAGCTTTGACACCAATTTTCCCCAAGCTTTGATACCAATTTTCCCGATTTAAGTCTCACTTGAAAGGATTCTCGACAAGGATGCCATTGTACTTCTGCCCTTCGTTGAAGTCCTCTGATAGAATCATGTCACATCCCGTCCGCTCCGCCGCAGACACGATGAGTGAGTCCCAATAGGAGATTCCATAGTTTTTATGAGTATTGATGGCCCGCTTGACAAGTGGCAGATCGATTTCAGTCACTGGTAAAACACTCAAGATGTCAATTACCTTCCGGGCCTCGTCGGCTGACATAGGCTCTTTGATCCGCCGGGTAACCACAACAAAGAATTCCCCTAAGACCTGCGAGGACAACACAGCGGTCTCCTTTCCGATTCCCAATTTCAAAATGGATTGGGCCTTGGCCTGCTTTTGCGGATCATGCCGGTCGTAGGCATAAACAAGGATGTTTGAATCCAAAAAGACCTTATCGCTCATAAAGCTCCTCACGGCTCCAGTCCCGTTTCCCCATATCGCGACCCAGTTCCTCAAAAGACTCCACCAGCTGCTCCATGGCGAGCGTCCTTTCAGCATTATCCCGCTCAGCCACCATGCAGAGGAAGTCCCTTACCATCTGGGTCAGGGTGCTGTTCTTATCGATGGCGATCTTCCGGACCTTCCGAATGATTTCATCATCCACCTTGAGCGTAATATTAGACATGATATCCTCTCAAGTATCCTACGGTCAGAATTCAACAATAATAAGTTTTACCCTTATTATGTGCAACGCTTTACCTTTTGTCAAGAAATAATAAAAGATAAAGATAAGGCATTGCGCTTTCAGTATGAACCGCAACAGCGAGCGCATTCCCCGTGGCTTTTCGAAGCGAAGTGAAGATCCCGCCGTCGGGGCCGCGGGGTTAGCGAGCGAATCAAAAATTAGATAGAATTCCTTATGGGGGCAGCGAAGCACTGCCGGTAGGCAGAACTTCCCCGTAGCTTGTTGGAGTGAAGCGGAAATCCCGCCTGCGGGGCTGCGGGGAGCTTTAATGATCTAAAAGAAATAATGTTATCTTAGTAATTGCCGGTATTAATTTGCAATTCAACGGGTTGACACCAATGTCACTATTCGGCTTTGTGCAGTTCTTTATTCGGCTTTGTGCAGTTCTTTTTGTATGAGTCGTTCAAAACCCTCAGGAGAACGGCTTTTGGCCCTTTTGCCGTTGATGAAAATCGCCGGAACGCCTCTGACCCTGAAGCGCCTGGCGGCCCTCGTGTCCTGGGACACCATTTTTTGGATCAAGGGCGATTGGATGTCTTTTTCATAAACGGCCATGTCAAGCCCGAGTTGTTGGGCATATTGTTTAATCGAGGCGTTGTTTAAGCTTCTATAATTTTTGAACAAGACAGCTGACATCTCTTTGTATTTGCCCTGGTTAGCGGCGGCCAGGGCGGCTAGTGCTGCAGGCTTTGCGGCTTTGTGCTTTGATAAGGGGTAATGCTTTAACACCAGGTTGACGCGATCGGGGTATTTATCGAGCAACTGCTCGAGGACAGGATGTAGCCTGCTGCAGTATGGTCATTGGTAGTCGACGAAGGCCACAATAACAACGGGGGCATCGGCTTTACCCATCACAGGCGAGCGGCCGATTTCAATATCGTAGATTGGCGTGACCCGGATAACGGAAATCTGCATTTTCTCTGTGTCTGTCAAGAGCAGCGTTTCGCCGTCGGGGGATAGCGCGATCTGTGAAAAGCGGCCGGTTAGCGGTATGGTGTCCGTTACCCTGCCTTCGCCTATGGAATAGAGTTTGACGCTTTTTTCACACAGGATGAAGGCCATCAGACCATCCCGGGAAACAGCGACATCGAGCGGCGTCTCCCCAAGGCCGATATCCTTTAGCGTTTTCCATTCCACCTTGGCCGAAACATTGGTCGCAAAACACAAAGCGACCATAACGGCCATACAGAGACTCAAGCGGTGCAGCGCGTGTTTTTTCATTAAATACTCCTCTGTATAAAGTTGTCTCATCGGTCAAGCACTGATCCTTAACATCGTGATAAAACCTGTCAAGAGGGAAGCATGAAAAAAAGCAGGGAGTTCACCCTGCCTTTAACATTTTAGGGACATCATTGGATTGTTTGATTTAATTAGCTACTTGGGAGTTTGTCATATTAGTCAAGGATGTCCCCTAAATTTCTCTATTGAAAGAAAAAGACCGCTGGTTCTCAGTCAGCGGTCTTTTCTCACTTTTTTGAACACGTTAAGCGATCAGCTCGTCACTTCTGATGCTGCTTCAATTTGACACTGCATTACGACTTAATCGTCGTGTTTGTTTTTCTTCTTTTTCTTATCGTCATCATCTTCGTCGTCGTCATCACTGTCGCTATCACTGTCGTCATCAGATTTGGACAAGTTCCCGATAGCTTTTTGAGCGTGTTCCCAGGCTTTCTTGTAATGGTCGATGGCTTTGTCAGGCTTGCCCTTCTCAAGTTTTTTCGTGGCTTTCGCAAGCTCCTTTTCAGATTTCTCTATTTCTTTATCGACTTTCTTGTCTGTGCCTTCGTATGCTTTTGCGGCATTGAGTGCTGTTTCTACAAGCAATTTATCTGCGGTGACTAATTTATCTATCACTTCCTTACACACATCTTTGACATCATCTGGAACCTTTTTGTCCTTGATCAACTTTTGAAGATCCTTGACGGTCTTCTTCTCCTCGTCAAAGACCTTTTTGCCCTTCTTGGTGAGGGTGGAATCGGTCTCCCAGAGTTTGGGATCCAGGCTTTTCTCCAGGTGCTTGAGGGCCTTCTTGATCCGTTTGTCGGTCTTATTGCCACCAGTCGGAAGGAGAGCCAGGAGGCCACTGACTGCATCTCCCTTAATGCTCTTTCCCCCCAGCAGCGAGGCTACCATTGCATAGATCGAAAAGTGGTGCACCTCTGCAGTGCAGGTCTTAATGAACGTTCCCGGTGGGTCTTCGGCTACGGTGCATACCGCACCCTCAACGGGGACGAAAGCCTTTTCGACTTCATCCCACATGTAGAGCCCCACCTGTTCACGCTGAGTCCGGTTGAGGTGGGTGACATCTGCCCTCAAAGTGATGGTACTATTGAATACCACTCCACCCGCCTCCAGAACATACACCGCTAAGGCCTCTCCCAATCCTGGCTCTGTGCCGATCAGGATATCCACCTGTGGATCTTCAGGAATGCTCTTGGTGATACTTACGGTCGTATCTTTGGGTACGCCCGGATTGATGACAATCTTAACGTTCCCGTCGGGCGTCTCTACCGTGCCGCCCTCCCCAGCGCTAAACTCCTCAGCAGTCGAGCCATCGGGGTCGCACTGGTCTTGTGAATCCGCCGGGCAAGTGTCACACAGATCACCTTTTTCGTCCCCGTCATTATCAGTCTGGTCAACATTTGCGACATCCGGACAGTTGTCACTGTTGTCCCCAGTTCCGTCGTTATCTGTATCAACGGACTCACTGGCATCTAACGGGAAAGCATCGTCAGCATCAAGCACACTGTCACCGTCATCATCTGGGTCAGCGTTGTCACCGGTGCCGTCACCGTCCGTATCTTCCCACTCAGCGGAATCCGATGGGAAGGCATCGTCATCATCAAGCACACCGTCACCATCATCATCCGTGTCAGTGTTGTCACCGATGCCGTCTCCGTCGGTATCCCTCCAGGAAGTTATAACCGGAATTCCGTTTGGGGCAAAGTTAATCCAGCCGATATTCTCTCCCCATGCGGAGCCGTCGAACAAACCGGTTATGGGGTCAATCGTCACACCACCGCTGACCGGCGAAAAGTTGATCCAGCCCACATTCTCCCCCCAGGCAGAGCCGGAGAGGTTACCAGCGCCGTCATTATCAACACCGCCGTTTGTGGGACTGAGATTGATCCAGCCGATATTCTCACCCCACATGTAGCCGGTGAGTGCTGAGTCCCCCACATCAACACCGGGGCCACCATGGCCGCCCGGCTCCAGGTTAATCCACCCCACGTTCTCCCCGTAGGCATACTGTGAGCCGACATCATCAGGGTCGATGTTCTCGGCAAATCCATCGCTACAAAAAAGAAGTAATGATATTGAAAAAATCGTACAAAGCGTTTGCCTAAAGATTTTGTTTTTCATGGTAATCACCTCTTTACTCAAGAACCGGAAGCCTCTCCTTCGCAGAGTTGGCCTTTATGATGAGTTCTAGAATGTCCCAGCTCACTGCTCTCAATTCGATCCCCATGTGGAATTTGTCTCACCAACTTAAAATAGCGTTATGAATTTCAAATAATTTCCGAAACAGAAACCAGGGTACGTGTTGTATTTCACTATCCTTTATGGGAAGATGCTCCAACCGGCCATCTTTAAAATATCCCTCTCAAAAAAATGTCACCGGCAGGGGGATCAATCCCCCTGCGCTCACTACTTTGAATAACTCAATCGCCAAATCATCAATTGCCGTTGCGCACCGGCCACGCTACTCCGGTTTCGTCCTTATCCGCCCAACTCTTGACGCCACTATCTATACATAATAAGTCGACTTCATTGGGATATTCCTCATCCTCAGTGCTCGTCCAGAAGCACTGGTTATACAGATTCTCAAAAGTTGGTCTGCCTGGATTTGTCCAGACAACGTTTGCTGGTGGTGGTTCCATATTATCAGCCGACCACGTGATAGGGGGATCAGTACCTATCTCTTGCAGTTCCCCAAGGGTGGGCACCCGCCAGTCGCCTTCACTTGATCCGTCAGAAAGACCACACTCACCGTCATTAAGTACTGCGGCTGCGGCTTTGGAATGGTCCCAATTTAACGAACCGCCAGCAATTAAACAGGTCACGTTCTTAAGCCAGAACAGTCCGGTTTTGGAATCAAGCACGGTACCATCTCCCATGTCTATAAACCTTCTTATTCCAATGATCCCATCGAGTTTTTTCTCAATCATGATCAGTTTATTATAAATTTCCTCCAGGGTGTGCATTGTTGGTCCCGGAGTATTTCCCGGCTCCAGCTCACCGGCTCCAGTCAGGCCCGGTAAAAACAGCACCGTGGCAATAAAAGCTCCCATAACCGCCAGCACCAACATCCATTTCTGCTGTTTTTTCATCTTTTCTTCCTCCTTTTCTGGTTTGTCGCCGTCACTCAAATAGACGACTGTCTATTTCTTTTTATAAAAGAAAGATCAACCCATGATCGTAATGGTCTGATTGCCGGAATCCTCAAAGACGTCCTCAATCAATCGTTGTTTCTTGTATGGCATTAATAGGAAATCCGATTTATCCACACCGTGTGGTCCACAAGGCCGTGTCTTTTCAGTTCGCGGGCCAGGGCCAGGGCAATGCCGCTCTCCGGGGGCGTGGGCGGATCTCCCTCCCAGCGAAGCACGATGAGGACATCTTCCGGCACAGACGAATTCCGGTAAATCTCCCACTTAAGGGAACCTACCGCGGCCAGCTCGCCTTCCAGCGCTTTTAAAACTCCAAGATCCCCGGTGCTGCCGTTGCCCCTTCCAAGGCTGATTCTGATGGTCTCCATCCAGGTCATGGTCATGTTCTAACCGCCCATTCGTTTCACTCATTAGAGGCGCAAAGGCCGCAGAGATGTTTTTCTTAATTCTTTTCACTGAGAAGGGCGAAAAGAATTAAACCCAAGCCCTTCGGGGCGGGGTGTAATTACCGACATCTTGCCGGAAGCATGATAGTTTTCGTTTGTCGGCGTCTCAGCGACAAACGAGAATTGACAGATTTCTCTGCGTTCTCCCTTCGGTCTGAGCTCAGGGTCGAAGACTGCGCCTCTGTGGTGAATGTGATAGCAAAGAGCGTGCCAACCTGGGAGAATTTTATATAATCAATATTATCAGATGGTTATAATTTTGTTGGATGTAGGTGGGTCGGTATGCAAAGGAATTTCTCTCATATATGTCGAATTTGTCGAAAAATACTCCCATATTTGTCGGTTTTGTGATATATCTCCCAAATATGAGAGGTATCTCTCCCGATTAGTGCTCTAATTCATTAATTCGGTGACGTATCATCGGCACTTTAATTGATCTCAGGATATTTTGACCTCTCACAGAGGCCACAAAGAACACAGAGCCTTGATCTGGATTGCTGAGAGGGCAATCCAGATCAAACTTCTAACCAGCTATCGCTGGAGATTTACCCCCAAATATCTCTGCGACCTCTGTGAACTCGAGCGATTCAAGAGCGGGCGAGAGATAATTCGCTCATAAGTGGGATTTTGTTGACTTTGGTTTTTCATTATTTATTAATGCGCATCAGAAAATACTCGCTTGTAATTTAAGATACGGGTAAAAATGGTCGAAAATTTCTCCCTCTATATGGATCTGATAACCAAAGAGGGCATTCGCATCTGTTCTGCGCATCGATTTCTTGCCGAGCTTATTTAGTGAGGAGAGACATGGACGATTACGAGTTTTATTATGAGGCCAGCGGTCGAATCTGCAGTAGTTTAGAGATCGAAAAGGCGCTCTACCACTGCTATGGCTACATCCGGGATTTTATTCCGGCCGACAGCGTGACCCTGCATTTGTTTGATCCCGGTCTCGGATTTATCGAAACCGTTGCCGGGGCCGACCTGGAGGGGTGTGATCTTCTCGCCGTCCGAACCCAACTAGCGCCTGATATCCGAGACCAGCTTCGGACATTTATCGAAAGCCTTGAGGGGAAACCCCAATGCCTGATCATCGACCGGGCCAGCCTGGACGAGTTGGTCGCGCCAGTGGCAAGAGAGCTCGGTTCGCCAGACGACCCCTGCCTGATCCTGGACTTGATCATCGAAGGTGAATACCTGGGGATCATCGCTGTCAACAATCCAGGGGGGGAGAAATATAACGAGGAACACGCCCGCAGGTTGCTCCTTCTGCACGACCCCTTGGCATTGGCCTGCGCCAACTTTTTGCGCTACCGGGATTTGGAGGAACTCAAGAACCGACTGGCCGACAATTACCGCTATCTACAGGATGATCTGATACATCTCAGGGGGGATGAGGTGGTGGGGGCCGAGCAGGGCCTCAAAGGGGTCATGGAAATGGTCCGCCAGGTGGCCCCCACCGACAGCCCGGTACTTTTGCGGGGCGAGACCGGCGTGGGCAAGGAGGTCATTGCACAGGCCATCCACCGGCTCTCTTCACGAAGCGAAAATCCCCTAATCAAGATAGACTGCGCCGCCATTCCGGAGAGTCTTGTGGAAAGCGATCTGTTCGGCCACGAGAAAGGGGCCTTTACGGGTGCCATTTCCCGGGTGCGCGGCCGTTTCGAGCGCGCCCAGGGCGGAACCGTTTTCCTGGATGAGATCGGAGAACTTTCCGCCCAAACCCAGAGAAAGGTTCTGCGCGTCCTTCAGGAGGGGATCATCGAACGGGTCGGTGGGGCCGAGACCATTCGGTTGGACATTCGGGTCATTGCCGCCACCCACAGGCCACTGGAGCGCATGGTTGAAGAGGGCGGATTTCGGGAGGATCTTTTCTTTCGCCTGAACGTCTTTCCCATTATGATTCCGCCGCTCAGGGAGCGCCGAGCGGATATCCCCCTGTTTGTCAATCACTTCATTACAAAGGAGAGCAGAAGACAGGGATTGCCGTCCATTGCCAGGCTGGCGCCGGGCGCCATCGATCTCCTGACTGCTTATCAATGGCCCGGCAATATTCGGGAGCTTGAAAATCTGGTGGAACGGGAGTTGATCATAAGCGCTGAAGAGCCGCTGGCCTTTTCTTCACTGTCGCCTTTGGGGCCTGGCGGTGTAGAGATACCCGTTGAGCATCTTGAGGCCGGTTCGCTGAACCTTGACCGGGCCATGTCCGCCCACATTCGAAAAGCGTTGAACATGACCGGCGGCAGGGTGGAAGGGCCACGGGGGGCGGCAAGGCTTCTGGATATCAATCCCCGGACCCTGCAGAACCGAATGAAAAAGCTGGGGGTTGCATTCGGCCGAAAGTACGAGAAAAGATGAGCGCGAAATACGGGATTTGCTTTTTGTGAGGGTATTAAACCGGTAATTAAACATATAAACCATGCTATCTGTGCGTGTCATTCCTGCGAAAGCGGGAATCCAATTAAAACAATGGATTATGGATTCCGGCTCTCCGCTATGCTCCGGCCGGAATGACAATTATTAAATTACCGGGTTAATAATTGTGACAAAAGGGTTTCTGCAGTATCCATTACCAGATTCGTTTAATAAAGACGTCTTAATAAAATCGATATGGGCTTTTTGTGGATCAGAATTTAACCTTGGGGGCCTCCTTCTGTCCTTCGGGGATTTCGTAGTATTCGGCTTTGTCAACACCGGCAAAGGCGGCAAAGAAACGTCCCATAAAGGTTCGAATATAGGTATTGAGCAGCTGCACGGCTTCGTTGTATCTTTTGCGCTCCACGGCAATCCGGTTTTCGGTACCCTCCAGACTGTCCTGAAGCTTTAAAAACGACTCATTGGCCTTCAGCTGGGGATACGCCTCCCGCAGCAGCAGAAGCCTGGAAAGCGCCCCTTCCAGACGGTTGGCGCCGGCGATTTTATCTTTCACGCCTTTGGCCTGGAAATATTGCGTACGAGCCTGGGCTATATTTTCAAAGATTTCCTTTTCATGTTTGGCATAGCCTTTGACGGTTTCAACCAGGTTGGGGATAAGATCGTATCGGCGCTTGAGCTGGTTTTCGACCTGAGCCCACTTGCCTTTGACGTTTTCATCCATAGCGATGACGCGGTTGTACCCACCGATAAGCCATCTGAACCCGATAAAGCCGATGACAACGATAATGCCGACGATGATCAGAATCGTTTTAAGCGTTTTAGACATTTTACCCTCCATTAATAATCAAAATCCGTGCGAAACAT
>CAZHAH010000154.1:0-15000 GCA_964530095.1 uncultured Desulfobacteraceae bacterium
GTGTTACCCTGATTTGATCTGTTTTGTACGAATTCTTAGTATCAGAAACACTAAAGGAGTAAAACAATGAAACTCATCACAATGAAGTTCGCTGCGCTTTTTACTATTATTCTTTTTGTGAGCACAATTGGATATGCAGAGGATGTTCATCTTACAACAGAATCTAAAGTGTATATCGGAAATGAGGATAAGAATCGTGGCCTTGCGAGCGAAGGCATAGCTTTTGATGGATCAAACTTCTATACTTCACGTGGCTACCATTCTCAGGACCGCCGCATAACAAAATTTAACGCCAAATGGGAACAATTGGATCAACACGAAATAGATTATCACTATAAGATATTGCATATTGGAGATATAGCTGTCCATGGTAATTATGTTTATGCTCCACTTTCAGATTACACACCTGTGGAAGTTGCTACCGCAAGGGATCTCTTCCATATCGCATGGTTCAATAAAGACAATCTAAGCTATGGTTATATTGGTAAACTCGATTTGTCTGATTGGGCTCATAATGATAGCTACAATATCTATAGAGGTGACTTAGCCGGTGTTGCGGTCCACGATAACAAACTATACATAGTTGAATATCAAGAAGATGACTGGCCAAACTATCCTCGCATATTTACCCTACCTATGAATAACGGAGAGCCAATTAATGATGAAGACAACATTAAAGCATATAAAATCAGTACATACTACGCAAACGCCATCGAATTCAGAGGAAACTATATTTACATAACAAGTGGTGAACCAGGTGGCACCCCAGGCAATCCCAATGACACAGAAGGTGAAATCCACGTATATCGAATTAGCGCCCTATCTGAGTCTAGCGTAGCTGTACCTATTAAAATCTACACTTATGACACCCCAGAAATTCACGCTGAAGGTTTAATTTTTGCTGGGGATGATCTTTGGGTTGCTCAGAATCAAGAGGTGCATAGGATTACGCCTCCAGCGTTGCCCGACGGATACGAGCCAAACGATACATGGCCAACAGCGTCTGATATTGGAGAAATAACTTCTTTTTTCAGCATTTCAGGCCTCAGTAGCGAGTTTGACGAGGATGACTGGTTCCGTTTCACAACTGTTCAGACGGGAACCTCTTTTGACTACGTTAGAATCGCGTTTTCACACAGCCAGGGTGATTTGGATATGCGCTTGCATAAGCTGCTCAACCCAGCACTGAAACAAGAAATTGATTATAGCGTTGGTGCGACGAATGAAGAGGTTATCTCGCTGGACGGTCTTCCTGGTGGAACATATTTGATAGAGGTTTACGGATTCGAAGGTACTACCAATCCGAATTACACTCTCGCCATCGATCCTCCTGGAAACACACGCCAGCAGGGCAGCCATCTGTCGATTAACGAGGATGATATTGTCTGGGAAGAGGGGGGCAATAATGATAATGACGGGCATCCTGAACTTGGTGAAACGGCAATACTCAAAATCCCGATCCGCGCATCGGACAGTGTGCAGTATGTTAATGCAAAACTTGACGCTTCGTCTTCGCCAGCGGTTAATATCACAGATGATGAAGTATATTACGGTTCAATTGCTGGAGGCGGAAGCGCGACGGCGGGGGATTTTAATATGGATATCCTGCAGGCAAATGTTAACATACAGTTCGTGCTTTTTGTTGAGTATGAACTGGATGGCTATCTTTACTACCAGAACTTGACATTCTCACACTCGTTCCCGGAGGAGGTTCCACCGCTTGATTTCAAAGTTGTCGACTTTTCGCAAGAGATGAATCCTGATGATGATTGGAACGCAAACGGAGTCTTCAATAGCGGCGATGAAGAGTGGATTCGATTCAAAATAAAAAATAATGGGGATTTTACGGCGTACGATGTAGAGGCGGCAATTCGGCCCGTTGATATACCGGGCGTATACATTGAAAACGATAATATTGACTATGAGAAGTTTGGCGACATGGAACCAGGGGAAAGTGCATGGCCTGAAAACGCTGATACCCATTGGCGCATTGATGCCGATAGGAATTATTCAGGCACGTTTACAGCCGATATTCTAATCATTTATGATGGCAGAGATGGAAGTGATCCGGTTGTCATTAAAAACGCGGTTCAGGTGACTGTGGAACCTCAACCTTTACTGGACGTCTACCCGGGACAGCACGATTTTGGAGTAACAACAACTGATACGCCGGTGCAGGTTGAAGCTGTAGTTAAAAGCGGAGGAAGCTCGGAACTTATTATTGATGATATAAATGTAGTCGCACCCGATGGAATCAATGTCAATATAGAGCCAGCTCTTCCATGGAATCCAATCGCACCTGGAAAAGGCTTGCCTATTACCATCACTATCGACGCCTCTGGATTCGAAGGACAAATCGATCCGCCGATCGAGGTGATCATGCAAACGGATGCGCCCTATGATGTTATTGACGAAGAGGACCGGATTAAAATTACCGGACTCGTTAGCAATGCAGCACCAATCTTAAATATTCCGGGTAATCCACAGGGGAGCAATCCTGATGTAAGCGGCAGTATTGTGGTGTGGCAGGACTCCCGGAACGGGAATTTTGATATTTACGCATCAAATCTCGAAACGGGCGAGGAAATGCAGATTACGATCGATGCGGCAAATCAGTGGCATCCTCGGATCAGCGGCAATTTAATAGTGTGGAAAGACGCAAGGAACAAGCAGCCTGATGACCTTAATTATGATATTTATGGCTATGACCTTGCGTTGGGGCAGGAGTTTATCGTTTCAAACGATCCGATGGAAGAGCACCTCATAGGTGTTGACGGAAATCAAATTGCGTTCACGCGAGTGTATTATGTTATCGATGAATATGAAGATGGCAGCCAATTCGACGAGCTCTACAACCTTTTTCTCTTTGAATACGATGGAGCCGGTGGGGGCGCTGAACAGAATTTCACCGGGTTCACGGCGGGAAGCTACTACAGTAACAAAGAATCGGTTGATGGTGATGACGGTGATTTCGGCGGTGGAACTCTGGTGTGGAAAGAAAGAACCTGGTTTTGGGAAACACAATACGCGACGGATAGATGGGAAATTAAGGATTCTCGATTGCGAAAAATGCAGGTATCTTCCGGTTCATGTGGTGTAGATTCATCACCAGTGCCGGTGTATAGCGGCAGCGTCGAATCAATTTCGGCTGATGACTGTCGTATCGTTTTTACATATTCTGTCGGGAACGACTACCAGGTGTTCAAATGGGAAAATAGCGGCATTACACAGTTAACGCCGATACCAGAGGATGTGGAATCAGAGAACGAAAATGCAGCCATCGGCGGCAATCTAGTGACATACTGGAAAGAAGTCGGCGCAAATGGACTTTCCACAAAGTTTTTAGTCGCTCTCAATTTGTTATCAGGGAAAGAAACCGTAATCACGGAAGACAATCCAGAGTATTCATGGCGGGTGGATGGGAATCTGCTTGTTTTTGAAGATTTAAATACAAATGAGATCATATATACTTACTTGCGAATTGGGCAAGCTCCGTCACTCGAAATTTCCGATCCTTCGGAGGATATTACTGTTTCCAATTCGATAATGAGCTATGTTTTTTACGGAACAGCCTCGGATTCAAACGGATCAATCACCGGAGTAGACTATCGGCTGGGGGATGGTGCTTGGCAGCCGGCCAGCGGAACAACCAATTGGAGTTTTACGGTTAACGATCTCATTGTAGGCACGAATTCTATTGAACTTCGTGCCGAGGATAATGACAGGAATTACAGTATCATTGCAAGCCGGTCGATAATACGAAATACCCTGCCGAGTATTACTATAACAACCCCTGGAGATGATCCTATAGCTGTTAACGCCACAAGTTACGCCTTTACGGGTACGTCTTCCGATAACTACGGTAAGGTAACTCATGTTAAGTACCGCGTAGAAAACGGTGCTTGGCTATCGGCAACAGGGACAGTTGATTGGAATTTTACCGTCACGGGTCTTGAGTTGGATAATAACTTTGTCGAAGTTCGTGCGCAGGACAATACCGGCGATTACAGTGAGATTGTGAGCAGGACAATTACCCGCGATGACACGCTCCCAATAATAGATACGGATAATGACGGTCTGCCTGACGACTGGGAAAATCAGCATTTTCGGAACCTAACCACAGCTAATAGCACTACCGACACAGACTTAGACGGTTTGCTCGACAAGGATGAATATTCCTATGAAACTGATCCAAGCGATTCAGATACGGATGGTGACGGCGACAGTGATGGTGATGAGGTAAAATATGGCTCCGATCCGACTTTGATCACAGACACGCTTAACAGCCACAGGCCAATTAAACCTGTTATATTGGATGTGGTGGGGGATGTGCCGTTACGTGGTCATATTTTCGACGTGGATGGGTTTAGTGATCCGGATCAGTCCCTGGGGGATTATTTATCTGCTTCTGAATGGCAGATCAGCACAGATCAGAACTTCGGTCAAAATGATCATATTTTCCACAAGATATTGGAAAGACAGTCTGGTGCGGCTGTTGGTGCAAGCGAGCACCGCCAGCTTCTGATGCCGCAAGCTGTCTTGTTAAAGGAAAAGACCTATTGGGTCCGCACCCGACACCGGGATAGTGCAGGCCTTTGGTCGTCGTGGTCCGAGCCCGTTGCATTTAACACTGTTGCAGTCGACCCCAACGATCTGGATGACAACGGCATAGACGATGAGTGTCAGGTGCAAGGATATGCTGACACGAACAACAACGGCGTTGATGACAGCAATGAAAATATTCTTGCCTTTTATGATGCAGAAGAAGGTGATACAATTGGGATGCGTTCAAGTAATGGTACACTTGGAAATCTCGCCGTCATACCGACCTCCGACATCCCTGCTGAACTTTTACCTGACGATCCAATGCCAAGCGGATTATTCAGCTTCCGTGTCGATGGGCTTCCGGTGGATGCAGACAACCCGGCCAAGGTTGATATTACTTTATTCTTCCCAGATCCGTTGTCTGCCGATACAAAGTGGTACAAATACGATCCCGCTGACGGCACAATGACCGATTTTACCACCAATGTGACAATTGATGATAATCGTGTTGTCTTGTCGCTCACTGACGGCGGTACAGGTGATGCTGACGGTACGGTTAACGGAATTATTGTTGATCCAAGTGGGCCAGCCATAGGGGTAAATCAGCCACCGACAGCGAGTTTCACAGCCAATCCCGCTTCTGGTCAGGTTCCATTAACAGTGAGCTTTGACGCCACTGCTTCAAGCGACTCTGACGGAAATATTGTATCGTACGTATGGGATTTCGGTGATGGTTCTACTGGTTCGGGCCAGACCACGAGCCATGAGTATACCTCAACTGGAACACACACAGTGACTCTCACAGTGACTGACAATGACAGTGCAACAGGCTCGGAAACCGCCACGATTACAGTTACGTCAAGCGGCGGTAGTGGAACAGGAAGTTCCACTTCCAGCAGTTCCGGCGGTGGAGGTGGGGGCGGTTGCTTCATAGCCACTGCCGCATACGGTTCATCCATGGCTTCACAAGTTAAATTATTGCGACAATTCCGCGACAAATTTCTGCTTACCAATGTAATAGGAAAGAGTTTTGTGCATCTATACTATACATATTCACCGCCTGTGGCAGACTTTATCGCTGAACACGACAACTGGCGGGCAATAGTTCGTCTCAGCCTGTTACCTGTTGTGGGGATGAGTTGGGTTGCTCTAAAGCTTGGCCCCGTTCCCACATTGGCATTTATATTCCTTTTCGGTTTCAGCCTAATCGTTTCCACCGTCGTTTCGGTCACCTATTTCAAAATCGGTATAAATCTATCTTATGCCAGGAAGAACCCTATCTGTTGGAGCTTGTGCGTTATATTCATCTGAATCCATTGCGAGCGGAATTGGTTCAAGATTACAAAGACTTAAGGCGGCATTCGTATTGCGGCCACGGTGTAATTTTGGGTCATCGGAAAAATGACTGGCAGGATGTTAACTATATCCTTGGCTTGTTTGGAGATAAACCGGCAAGCGCTCGTCGCAGATATAGCGGATTTGTACGAAAGGGGATTTCAGAAGGGAGACGTATGGATTTAATCGGAGGCGGTCTTTTGCGCAGCCATGGTGGATGGGCGGCGGTCAACGCCCTGAGACGTTCCGGGGCCTATCAAAAAGGCGATGAACGCATTTTGGGCGACGGAGACTTTGTAAATGAAGTCTTGTCACAAGCCAATGAGCAGCTTCAACGTAAATATCGTATCCAGGCCGAAGGCTACGATTTGAACAAGCTAATCGACCGTGTGGCTGAAATCACAGAATTGAGTGCAAAAGAGATAGTGGACCATCAGACATGCAGTTCGCAGAGGAAGGGCAATTGTAGAGGCTAAATCCTATTCCCTATTTAATGACTAAATTCATATATTAATGTACGTTCCCAAAGTGCTTACAAAGGATCCATAACGAAAAGCGGCGTCATAATCTTTCCAGCTCATCAATCAAATTGGCGACTTGGCCCGAATTTGCTTTTAATTCTTTAATAATTCGTCTCCTCTGTCGCTGAGAGCCTTTGGTATCTTCTGATTTTTCCATCTTTCGAAAGAGGCCGTTTTCCAGAAGATCGATAAATTGTGCGGTGATCTCATCCGGTGTAAAGGAGCTTTGGCCGGGTTTGTACCATCGAAATAACCAGTTGCACATTCCGATAATGGCGTTTGACTGCAGTTTGGCATTCACATCTCGAAAATATCCCTGAGCGATTCCCTCCAGGATGATATCTTCCACAACTTTAGTGAATTTGCGCTTCTCTTTGCGAATTTTCTGAGAATCCTTTTCAGGCAACTGATTCTCTTCACTGAAAAAAACGGTAAACATGGCCAGATTTTCAATCACGATCGTGCGCAGATGGCGGCGAACAAAAAGCCGCAGTTTCTCGGGTGGCGACAGGTCCATGCCGGTGATTTCATAAATTGTCGCAAAAAAACTCTCCAGTGCTTGGATATAAATTAACGAGAGAAGATTTTCTTTGGATGAAACATAATGGTAAAGCGCGGGCCGGGTTAAACCGAGTTCATGGGAAACATCGTCGAGAGTTGCCGCGCGGTATCCCTTCTGATGAAAGACTTTAACGGCCGCATCGATAATCAATTGCTTGCGCAGGCTTTTATCCTGACTTTTGAATTCCGTGTTTTCAACCATTTCTTACCCCAAATAAATATCTTGACATGCAAACATTAACATATTATTTACTTATGCGTAAGATAATCTTACTTTCAAGTAAATAGCATGGCCGGTGGTGAAGGGCAAGCAAAAAATTACATACCGGCTCCAACCGCGCCGTAAGCAAAGGAGGTCATATGCGTCAAGATGACAATATCCAGGAAAATCCGGAATATAGCGAGGAACCCATTTGGGAGGATTATTTATCAAGCTACTATGAAAAGCCCCAAAGTACGCGGACCTGGTCCGGTTACGATGTCAAAGAGATTTACACTCCGCAGGATCGAAAAAATGAGGACTATGCCAAGAACATCGGAGATGCCGGGGAATTTCCCTTTACGCGTGGTATTCATCCCAACATGTTCCGGGGCCGGTATTGGACGCGGCGTGAAGTGGTCGGGATCGGATCTCCGGCCGACACGCACGAGAGGGCCGCATACTGCTTCGAGCAAGGGGGTTCGGGATTAAACACCATCGCCGATGTGACCTATGAAATGGGTCTTGACCCGGATCATCCCTGGGCCCAAAACGAGGTCGGGCTGACAGGGGTCAATATCTCCTCTATCCGCGACATGGAGACACTGGTTGGTGATATTCCCCTGGACAAGGTCAGCTGGTCGCTGATTACGGCCTCTACCGTCGCATCCGTGACGATGGCCCAGTATATTTCGGTTGCCCAAAAGAAAGGCTATGACATCGCTTCCCTGCGAGGTTCAGTCCAGAACGATCCCATCCATTTCCGCTATTGTGGATTTAAACCAGCCTGTCCCCTTGATCTTTCCATCAAGCTCGGATCCGATGTCATGGAATTTTGCACCCAAAACATGCCCAAATGGTATTATACCACCGTCAATATGTATGATCTCAGGGAGCAGGGGATTACGGCGGCCCAGGAAGTTGCCTTTGGATTCGGTATTGCCAAATGCTACATCGATGAGCTGCTGCGTCGCGGTTTGGAAATCGACGCGTTTGCCCCGCGTTTTACATTCTATGTTTCCTGTCACACCGATTTTTTTGAAGAGATCGCTAAAATCCGGGCTGCGCGACGGATGTGGGCCAAATTAATGAAAGAAGAGTACGGGGCCAAAGACCCGCGCTCGATGCAGTTTCGTTTTGCCGTTCACACCGCGGGCTGTTCACTGATTCCCCAGCAGCCGCTCAACAATCTGGTCCGTATTTCCTTTGAGGCCTTGGCCGCCGTGTTGGGAGGCGTTCAGTCGCTGCATTGTTGTTCGTATGATGAACCCATGTGCCTGCCGACGGAAAAGGGGCATCTCCAGGCCTTGAGGACCCAGCAGATAATTGCTTATGAGACCGGAGTAACGAATGTGGCCGATCCTTTGGGTGGTTCCTACTATGTTGAAAGCCTGACCGATAAGTTGGAGGAAGAAGCCTTAAAAATTATGCAGCAGGTCGACGACATGGGCGGTATGGAGGAGGCCATCCGAACCGAATGGCTGGATGGCCAATTCGATAGGGAAGCCGTCACACGGCAAAAGGAAATTGATAACGGAGATAAACTGATTGTAGGCGTCAACATCTTTAGCAGTGAACCGGAGACATCAACCCCGCTGGGCGTGCAACGGATTTCGGAACACTCCGCCCGTCAGCAAATCGAGGATGTTATAAAACTCAAACAAAACCGTGATGTTAATAAATTAACCGATGCAATTAAACGGCTGCGCGATGATGCAGGCGAAAATCGAAATACAATTCCGGCCATGATTGAAGCCTCAAACGCTTTGGCGACCACGGGTGAGTTAATCGGAACGGTTCGAGAAGTCTACGGCTATTCTTACGACCCGTTGGATAAAATAGAGTCACCTTTTAATCGGGCATTATAAGGAGTACGCACAATGAATGATCCGAACATCAAAGTTATCATCAGCAAGGTCGGTTTGGACGGTCACGACCGGGGTGCCAAGGTTGTTGCGACCTTACTCAAGGAAGCGGGTATGGAGGTTGTTTACCTGGGAATGTTTCAGAGTCACGAGGGGATTGTCCAGGCGGCCATCGACGAGGACGCGGATGTGATCGGTGTGAGCTATCTTTCCGGAGAACATCTGGTTTATACACCCAAGATCGTGGCGGAGATGAAGAAAAACGGTCTTGACGATGTTTTGTTTTTAGTGGGAGGATCATTTCCCCCCGAAGACATACCGGTCATGAAGGATATGGGCGCCGATGAAGTCTTTCGAGGGGGATCGATGACTGAGGCGTTTGTGAATTATATTCGTAAGCATGTGCGGCGGTAGGGCGAATAAAAATGAGTAAGAGAAGTGAGAACGGCCCAGAGGAAATGGTTGGGAGGTTACTAAGCGGGGAGCGCCGAGCGGCGGCACGCCTGATATCCTTAGTAGAAGACAAATCAAAAGATGCCGATGCGCTTATGAAACTGGTCTATCCCCACACCGGCGCATCCATGCTTCTGGGTATCACCGGCGCGGGTGGCAGTGGCAAATCGAGCCTAGTAAATCACCTGATTCGCAGCTTTCGACAGTTGAACCGGAAAGTGGGGGTCGTGGCCGTAGACCCAAGCAGCCCGTTTTCAGGCGGTGCGATCTTGGGAGATAGAATCAGGTTTCAGGAACATTCATTGGATAAGGGGGTTTTCATCCGTTCCATGGGATCACGCGGCTATCTAGGCGGGTTGACCCGGGCCACGGCAGATGTTGTCCGGATCATGGAGGCCATGGGCAACGACGTGGTGATCATCGAAACATTGGGTGTGGGCCAGGACGAAATTGACATCATCCATATTGCCCAGACATGTTTGCTTGTCCTTACACCGGGGATGGGCGATGACATTCAGGCCATGAAGGCAGGCATCATGGAGATTGCAGATTTAATCGTACTTAACAAATTCGACCTGGAGGGCGCCGACAGCTTTCTGCGCAATATAGAGGCAACGCTTCAATATGCCTCGGACAAAGAGGGTGACTGGCTCCCTAAGATCATTCCAACGGTTGCGATTGCATCCAAATCAACCGAAATTCAGGGCATCGATGAGCTGATTGAGGCCATTACGGTGCATCAAAGCTATATTCGCGACAATCAAGTCCTAAAGGATATTCACATCAAGCGTGTCGAGCAGGAGCTGAGCCTGATCTTTAAAGATGAAGTCGAAAAATTGGTGTTTGCAGGGCTCAAGGGGACGGGCAAAAAGCGCCAATACGTCGATGCGATTATATCCAGGCGAAGCGACCCCTATTCCGTCGTTCAGGAGGTGCTGGCAACTTTTTTGCCATCAAAATAGCAGTCGGCGGGCCTTTTTTTGCTTGACATATTGGGGCTATGGTAATACCAATATCCCAAACTTCACCTTCTAAGCGTATAACCACCACCAAGCACGAGGCGTATTATGGCCAAATCCAAGGCGTTAGGTCCTGATATCCAGGGGCTATATACCTATGTTGAACTACCCATCGGTGCCACGGCTATCGGTCTGCCACCCGGAAGAAAAACAGGATTATGGCGCTACACGAAACCATTGATCAAGGCCAAAATCCCCCTCTGCCAAACCGCCTGTCCGGCTGGAAACTGGATTCAGAAATTCGTTTCTGAAACCGGTTCAGAAAACCTGGATGAGGCCTGGAAATCATTGACCCTTGAGAATCCGTTTCCCGGTGTTTGTGGGCGTGTTTGCTACCATCCCTGCGAACTATCCTGCAATCGCAAAGAATTGGATAGCGCTACATCGATCCATGCAACGGAAAGGTATTTAGCCGACCATTTTTTTGAGAAGGGACTGACACCACCGTTACGTAAGGTAAAACAGGACAAGAAGGTCGCTGTCGTGGGATCGGGTCCGGCGGGACTGGCGGGCGCATACTTTCTGGCCATGATGGGATATGAAACCGTCGTTTATGAGGCTCGCAATGAATTGGGCGGTATACCCCGGGTTGGTATTCCCAGATACCGCCTTCCCAGGGAAATCTTAGACAAGGAAATCGAAGATATCATCGCCTTAGGCGTGGAGGTGAAAACAGGCTGCCGAGTTGGAAATGACCTGCAATTTGCCGACCTGCTTTCGCATGACGCCGTTTTTCTGGCAACCGGTGCCCATCGGGCAGCGGAGTTGAATATCCCCTTTGATACGGGGGCAAACATTTATCAGGGTCAAGATTTTCTGGCGCAATATAATCTGGGGCAATCCCTGGATTTAGGAAAGAAAGTGATCGTTATCGGTGGCGGCAATGTGGCCATTGATGTGAGTCGAACCCTGATACGTCTCGGATGCACCCCCGTTCTTCTTTACCGTCGTACACGCAATGAGATGCCGGCCCATCACGAAGAAGTCTGTGAGGCCGAAGAAGAAGGCCTTGAGTACCAATACCTCCTTACGCCCACGTTTATCGGATCATCCGGCAAAGATGGAATTTTTCTTGAATGCAACAAAATGAAAATAGAAGGTATCGGCTCGGACGGGAGATCCCAGGTAATTCCTTTGGATGGAGAGACCGAAAGATTTGAGGCGGATCAAATCGTTTTAGCGACCGGAGCGGTCCCCGATTTCACTTATTTGCCGAATGATGTCAGGCTGGCAAAAGGATTACTTCAAGTGAATGAAGCCGGGCAGACGAACATCGCCCAGGTTTTCGGCGCAGGAGATATCATCGATCAACCGTGGACTGTGGCCGAAGCCATCGGTTCGGCCAAACGGGCGGCGATTGCCATCGACCACTATTTAAGGGGCGATGATCTTGAAGCACTCCTAAACAAGGGTGCCCTGGCAACGACCATGCGGGCTCATCTCGAAATAGAGCCGTCGTCAAAGTCAGATGATCAGCAGACGGCCACCTACACGGATCTAAATACGGCCTATTACGGCACCAAACCGGGTCATACATCCCCAAAACTGCCGTTGGAGGAGCGTACCGGTAGTTTTAATGAGGTAGATCCGGGATTGGATCAAAAGGCCGCAATTGAAGAAGCCCAACGATGCCTCAGCTGCGGTGTCTGCCGTATGTGTGGAAACTGTTATCTATTCTGTCCTGACGGAGCGATTCGCTATGACCCGGCGCTGGAGCAATATGTCATCGACTATGATTACTGCAAAGGCTGCGGGATCTGTTTTAGGGAATGCCCCGTGGGTACCCTGGAAGTCACCACCGACGAGGAGACATGATGGCTGCAAATCGCAAAATGCTGACCGGAAACTATGCCGCCGCGCATGGGGCACGATTGGCGCGGGTTGAGGTGGTACCGGTTTATCCGATAACCCCCCAGACCCACATCATGGAAAAAATGGCCGAATTTATCGAAAAGGGAGACCTGGATGCTGAATTTGTCTCGGTCGAATCCGAGCATAGCGCCCTGGCCGTTGCCATTGCGGCCCAGGCCACCGGGGCGCGAACCTTTACGGCAACCTCGGCCCAGGGACTCTTGTATATGCACGAAAACCTCTTTGTCGCCTCGGGCCTCAGACTCCCGATTGTCATGGCGATCGTCAATCGAGCCCTGGGTGCGCCCAATACCATCTGGCCCGATCTGTCAGATTCGCTGGATCAACGGGATACGGGCTGGATTCAGATATATGTGGAAAACGCCCAGGAGGCGCATGACATGGTTGTCCAGGCCTACCGGATAGGGGAAGACAAACGGGTCCTGCTGCCGGTGGCGGTCTGCTTTGAGGGGATCATCATCTCCCATTACATGGAGCCGGTTGAGGTCCTAGAGCAAGAGAAAGTGGATCATTTTTTAAAGCCGTATGAGCCGGAACATGCCGTTCTGGACCCGGACAGACCCATGTCGATGGGCCAGGTCGTCATGGATGATTCCTACTACACTGAATATCGATATCAACAACAGGAGGCCATGGACAATGCCCAAGGGGTGATCCAAGAGGCGGATGAAGCCTTTGGGGACACCTTCGGCAGAAACTATGGGGGACTTCTTTGTGCCGAAGACATGCAAGATGCGGAGGTGGTGCTTTTGACCCTCGGCAGTTTTACCTCGACAGCGAGAGCAGTGGTTAAGACGTTGCGCGAAGAGGGGATCCCGATTGGTTTAATAAAGCTGCGCAGCGTCAGGCCATTTCCCGATCAGGAACTCAAAAAATATCTTTCCCATATGAAGGCCGTGGCGGTATTGGAAAGGGATGTGTCGGTCGGTGCCGGGGGGATCATTCATACTGAAATTTCGCGCTGTTTGAGTGGCAGCCGAGATACGAAACCGCTTTTGATCGACTATATTCTTGGCTTGGGAGGAAGGGATGTGACCTTTGAAGACATGAAAGCGATCGGATTGGACCTTTTTGCGAAAAGAGATTCAAAGCGCATCCCGGACCCGATCCGTTGGCATCAAGTGAGGGGCTTGTCATGAATACTTTAGCAGATCGGCTACCACAAGAGGAATTATTTCATGCCGGGCATCCCCTTTGTCCGGGTTGTCCCGGGGGCATGATCATGCGCTGGATTACCAAAACGCTAGGAAGAGATTCTATCTGTTCCATGGCGGCAACATGTATGGCCCTGCCGGCCATGGTCTATCCGCATTCGCTCGAGATTCCATGTCTCTACATTGCCATGGCGCCTTCACCGGCCGGGATAACGGGTATCAGCGCCGCTCTGCGCGTTTTGAAGCGCAAGGGGCGCATTGCGGCAGATCACAAAATAAATGTTTTTGCAATGGCGGGGGATGGCTCAGCCGGTGATATCGGCATGGCAAGCCTTTCGGGTGCCGCGGAAAGAAACGATGACGGCATTTTTTTCTGTTTTGATAATGAAGCCTATATGAATACCGGCATCCAGCGCAGTGGCTCAACGCCGGCTTTCAGCTGGACGACCTCAACCCTGACCGGCAAACCGGAAACCAAAAAAGATCTGCCCCGGATCATGGCGGCGCATGATATTCCGTATGTCGCCACCGTTTCAGTGGCCGATCCCGAAGATTTTATCAACAAAATTGAAAAAGCAATGGCGCTGGAACCGGGCTTCAAATATTTCCATATCCATTCGCCATGTCCTACGGGTTGGCGGTTTGCGGAGAGCGAGACTATTCAAATCGCACGCCTGGCTGTTGAAACCGGCTTCTGGGTGCTCTATGAAATAGAGCATGGGTCTTTGACGGTTAATTACCACCCCGAAAAGCGAAAACCGGTGGAGGAATATCTTAAGGCCCAGGGCCGATTCAAAGATTTGACACCGGAAAACATCCAGGCGATGCAGACCTGGGTTGATAAAAGATGGGAAGAAATGGCCTTATGAGGTACAATTATGATATCACTTTTATAGACTAAAAAACAGGAGGTGCTGATCATGACTACAGACGATCTTGGCCGGACAGAGGCCCAAACACTTTTTGCAGACATCAATCAAAAATGGCAGAATTGGTATAAATCCGCCTATTGGGCGGGCGACCCCAAGGCACCTTTGATCACCCCGCCACTGGATCCGACCCCGGAGGGTTTGGAGAAGGAGATCTGGGTCAAAGCCAGCCTGCTCACCGATGGGCTGCGGTTTGATGAATCGGCCCTGGAGGGTGTCTGCGATGTATACCGGGAGCAGTCGCGCTGGCTGTTTGACTGGAACATCGGTGAGCATACCTACTATCTTCCCGAAGAGCTGCTTTTGCCGATGGACAGCATCGTGCAGGTTCGGGAGAACCGGGATTCGCGCTGGCTGTGTGCGGTGGAGGATGGGGTGATGATGCTCAAACGGGACGGGAAGTTCGTCATCGAATGTCGGCATATTCCCCGGCCCAAGTATTATGGCCTTGAGGCATCGCCGGAAATCATCATGCGGCGGATTGCCCCCAAACGGGGTCACCCATTAAAGGGTATGTCAAGTGAAAAAACACCTCTCCCTGGAAAAA
>CAZHAH010000155.1:0-14484 GCA_964530095.1 uncultured Desulfobacteraceae bacterium
AGGCAGCGGTCTGCAAAACCGCTATTCACCAGTTCGAATCTGGTTGCCGCCTCCAATTGATAGTAAAGGGTTTGCAATATAAATCAACGACTTGCAAGCCCTTTTTTGGTTTTTTGTTTTATGCCCCTTGTTGTCCTGAACAGGACAGAAAAGCCCCTGTTTTTCCCTATCATGTCCCTGTAAATCTCCCCGTGCTTTAACTGAGCCCTCTCAACAACCAGGCCTGCAACCCAATCGCATCGGGCATGCTAATCCTTGCCGCAGGTTCAAATGTCAAACCGTTCTGGTTAGTTATCAAATCTATAAACTTCAAATCAGGATGCATCCCAATATATTGCGTTTGCAATATATCTCCGAATCTGATTACAGGTTATAGTCACCTGTTATCTCTATTCATTCATCCAGTTTTTAAAGGGAAAAAACGGGTAACAAACCAACGCAAAGAATTGGTACCAGGGGTAAATATATGACGTTTAAGCTGGATTGACCGAGGTGTCGGGCTTTGGTTAATCCGGCCATGCCACATTCAGTCCAAAAAGCGAAAGTTATTCTCAATTTTGGTGGAGAACAAATAGCGAACCCAAAGCTAATCGGCAGCATTAAAGACTGTTAGGAGATCGATCAAATGACCGACAAACCGACCTATGAAGCACTGGAAGCGCAGGTTCGCGCTTTAACAAAAGAAGTTTCAAATTTGAATCAAAGTCAAGGTGATCTATATCTTCTAAATGATTATCTAAAAACGTTACACGAAACCACCTTGGATCTTTTAGAAAAACGCGACTTAAGTGTCTTGTTAGAAGCTATTCTAACTCGTGTGACCGGAATCTTTAAAACCGATACGGGGTTTTTATATCTGCTTGATGAAGATGAAGATAAGTTAGTCCTAAAGTTTGGTCAGGGGCATTTCGAAAAGCGGATTGGATATCGACTGGACCGCGGCGCCGGATTGGCTGGAAAAGTCTGGCAAACGGGCGAGCCGAAAGTCGTTGATGATTATTCAAGCTGGGAAGGCCGCGTGCCTGATCCATTTTGGGATTCGCTCCAATCCATAGCCGGGTTCCCCATAAAAATTCAAAATAAAACAATAGGGGTAATCGGGATTCATCAAATTCGTGAAGAAAAGGCTATATCTCAATATGAGCTTGAATTAATACAGCGGTTTTCCGATCTTGCTTCCTTGGGATTGAACAACGCTCATCTATATGAACGCCTTCAAAGGGAATTGATCGAGCACAAGCAGGCCGAGAAGGCGCTGAGGGAGAGCGAGAAGAAGTTTTCCAAGATTTTTCGATCAAGTCCCGTTGGAATGGTTATTACCTCTTTGGCTGATGGAAAAATTATCGACGTCAACGATAGTTTCGCACGAATCACTGGCTATAACCTCGAAGAAGCTATTGGTCTCACATCAATTGAGACGGGGTTTTGGATAAAGCCGGGAGATCGAGAAAAAATAACGCAGAAGCTGACAAAAAATGGGTCATTTAAAGATTTGGAGTTTGATTTCCGAAATAAGGAAGGGGAGATTTGTTTAGCCCAAGTTCAGAGCAAATCGGGCTGAAAAGCGTCTCAAACGGGCATTTCCACGACCTGAGCTCTGTAATTTCAGCATGTTACAGCTGCACTGGTGAATGTAGTGTCAAAATAAGCATATTCTGGTTGACAGGGCCTTGCGGCCATGCTACGGGTGACGTCATGTCCATTCCCGAGATTCCACGAAAAGCCAGGAAAAGCAGCCAGATAGCACGCGTCGACCCGTCCCTCTCAAATCTGTAGTGTCAAAATCACACATTTTTGGATTTTATGTTGCTGAAATCATTAGGTTTTATTCTTGAGACCACGAAGTTGGGTTAGGATCTTTTTCATCAGAGATCATCAATATTAAAAACGAGCAGTGCATAATTACTGCAATGGAAGATATTACCGAGCACAAGCGCCTTGAAGCCCAATTCCAGCAGGCCCAAAAAAGGGAGGCAATCGGCACATTAGCGGGCGGAATCGCCCACGATTTCAACAATCTTCTCATGGGCATCCAGGGACGCGCCTCCCTGGTGCTGGCCGACGTGAATACAGATTCTAAACACATAGAACACCTGAAGGGCATTGAGGATTATGTAAAAAGTGCCACAGATCTGACCAAACAGCTATTGGGGTTTGCCAAAGGTGACAAATACGAAGTCAAACCCACAGACCTGAACGATCTCATCAAAAAACAAAATCACATGTTCGGTCGCATGAAAAAGGAGATCACGATCCGTGGAAAATATGAAAAGGATCTGTGGGTGGCTGAGGTTGACAGGGGACAGATAGAAACTGTGTTATTGAACCTTTATGTTAACGCCTGGCAGGCCATGTCCGGGGGCGGTGATCTTTACATTCAAACTGAAAATGTGACTCTGGGCGAAAGCATCATCAAGCCATTTGAGGTTAAACCTGGAAAATATGTAAAAATTTCTGTAACCGACTCCGGCGTCGGTATGGATGCGAAGACCCGGGAGAGGATATTTGATCCATTTTTTACAACAAAAGATATGGGCAGGGGGACTGGTTTAGGATTAGCATCTGCATATGGCATCGTTAAAAACCATTATGGCTTCATTAATGTTTACAGTGAAATGGGAGAAGGCGCAACTTTCAACATCTACCTGCCTGCCTCAGATAAAGAGGCCATTAAAGAAGTAAAACCGTCCAAAGATGTAGTGAGGGGGGAAGGAACTGTCCTTCTTGTGGATGACGAAGAGATGATCATCGATGTGGTGAGCAGTTATTAGCTCAACTGGGGTATAAAGTGTTGACAGCAAAAGGAGGAAAAGCGGCAATTGAGATCTATGAGAAGAATAGAGACAAGATTGATATTGTCATTTTGGATATGGTCATGCCGGATATGGGAGGTGGAGAGACCTATGACCGATTAAAAAGGATCAATTCTGATATCAAGACGCTGCTTTCAAGCGGATACAGCATCAATGGTCATGCCACCGAAATACTGAATCGCGGGTGCAGTGGCTTTATTCAAAAACCATTTAAAATGAATCAATTATCCCGTAAAATAAAGGAAATTCTGGATAAAGAATAGGGTCAAATATGTCGCCATAATCAACAAGGAGCCCGAAGAAAAATAAGCGGCTATTTTTATGCGCCCGGGTGACAATTAAAATTGCGTAAATTGTCAAATTCATTCTGCGGTTTTTGATCTTGTTGAGCACCACAAAATATGGGGACAGTTCCAAAACATCGATTTGGGCTCCCAATCCGTCATAACAGCAATATTAGGCAACTTGCTTAATTATTGTGCTTGCAAATGTATATCACAAATGAACCTTCGTTATGGCATATAACCCAATCACAAGAGATTGACTGTTTTGGCAAATGCGTTTTGGACGGCGATTAAGGAGGCAGGGTTAACCAGAATAGAGCAGGACCGGGATGGAAATAACGAAACGGTGCGGTTTCGGTTTCATGATCTCAGACACACATTCGGATCCCGCTTGGGGATGAACGGGACCGACCTTAAGACCATCATGGAAATCATGGGCCACAAAACCCACATTATGGCGATGAGATATCAACATCCGGCTCCGGATCACAAATTAGAGGCTGTAAAAGTCCTTATCATGTGGTTGGGTTTCTGATTTGATATGAAATCGAAACTGAAATTCGATCGGAAGCCGTCCCGGATGTCGATTGTCAGGTGCTGGTAACTCACGACATGGCGGGACTGTTCGACAAGTTCGTCCCCAAATTCGCCCAAACAGTATACCCAGATCCGATCGACTATATTAGAGGCGCTCAACGCGTATAAACAGGATGTTCAAGCGGGTTTGTTTTTCGATCCCCGAGTATTCCTTCAAAATGCCGCTTGAAGCCTTGGATCAACTACGAAAGATGATCCGGGATTGACGTCTATTCGTCTTCGCCCTGCGCTTCGACATCCGTGAAGATGGCGGGGCGCGTTAGACATCCTCATCCGCCGTCGGAATTATGCGGGTTACGGATGCAGGAGTCAGTTTTTGATCCCATGCAACCGTCTGATTGCTTTTCTTTGAATCCGACCGGGGTCGGATTTCGGTGCGTGCCGGGTCATCTTTGGCGTGAGTCTGATTCCCGCCGATCACCGCAATCAATCGTTCCACGAATTCCTTCATCTGTTCCGCCTGTGCATTCATCTCTTCCGAAGCCGAAGCAGACTCCTCTGAATTGGCGGCCACCCGTTGAACCACCTTATCCATCTCCGCCACGGCCCGGTTTACCTGTTCGATCCCCTGTGCCTGTTCGTTTGAGGCAGCGGCGATTTCGGCCACCAGCTCGCCAACTTTGTTGCTGATATTAATATTTTCTTTAAAGGCTTCCTGGCCCAAGTTCAGAGCAAATCGGGCTGAAAAGCGTCTCAAACGGGCATTTCCACGACCTGAGCTCTGTAATTTCAGCATGTTACAGCTGCACTGGTGAATGTAGTGTCAAAATAAGCATATTCTGGTTGACAGGGCCTTGCGGCCATGCTACGGGTGACGTCATGTCCATTCCCGAGATTCCACGAAAAGCCAGGAAAAGCAGCCAGATAGCACGCGTCGACCCGTCCCTCTCAAATCTGTAGTGTCAAAATCACACATTTTTGGATTTTATGTTGCTGAAATCATTAGGTTTTATTCTTGAGACCACGAAGTTGGGCTGGGTGGATTGGGTCAGCGCATCCCCGTTTTTTACGGCTTTTATGGTGTTTTCGATCAAATCTGCCGTATTTTTGGCTGCATCGGCTGCCCGCATGGCCAGGTTGCGGACCTCATCGGCCACCACGGCAAACCCGGCTCCGGCTTCGCCGGCGCGGGCCGCTTCGACGGCCGCATTCAAGGCCAGCAAGTTGGTCTGAAAGGCGATTTCATCGATGGTCTTGACTATTTTTTGTGTCTCCTCACTCGCTTTGGAGATCTCTTCCATCGAACCGGTCAGTTGGGTCATCGACTCATTCGCATGCCCGATAATCTTATCGGTCTCCTTCATATAGCTGTTGGCCTGATTCGCATTATCGGCATTTTGCCGGGTCATGGATGAAATCTCTTCCAAAGAGGAAGAGGATTCCTCAAGGGTGGCGGCCTGCTGCGCGGCCCCTTCAGCTAAAGACTGACTGGCCGCTGCCACCTGCCCCGAAGCCGAGGCGACCTGTTGGGTCCCTTCGTCCAGTCCGCGGCCTAGGTGATTGATCGGTTTGGCGATGCCGCGGGCAACAAACCATAAGAGCGCCAGCGCTGCCATGGCACAGGCGATCCCAATTCCGGTCATTTCCCACATGTTGCGCACCGCGGAGCGCATCTGAGCATCTGCCGCGGCGGTTATTTTTTCTAGGGGGACGATGATATTGATACTCCAGGGGGTCTTCACTTTCCCCACCTGCAGCGGCATGAACACCTCAACATCCCCTTCGCCCGTCATTCCAATCTTTGACTTTCCCGCTTTCACGAGACCCAAATCCTCTTCATAATCCGGATGTATCGCTTCCATGTGTTTGCTCTGCAGCTCCGGTTGTTGGGTGACCGCGGCCAGGGTACCATTGTGGCTAATGATGATTATTTTCGCCGTGCCTTCATAAAGATCTTTCACATCATTCGCCATATGCTGCAGAAAATCGAGACGCAAATCGACGCCGGCAATACCGTAAAACGTCTGCTCCACCAGAATCGGCACCACCAATGAGGTGATCAGGGTCGGTTTCCCCTGGATCTGATACACGTACGGATCGATAATGCTTTCGTTCTGGGTCTTCTTCGGCAAAAGATAATAATCACCCGCCCCTTCCTTGTCATAATCCACAAGCGGCTCGACCACGATCTTACCGTGTTCATTGCGGTTCCAATAGGGAACGAAGCGGCCGCTGCTATCATACCCTTCGGTTCCTTGGTACAGATCATCCAATCCATCCAGCTGATTCGGTTCCCAGGCGGTGTATGTTCCGACAAAATTCGGGTTTCGCTCCAGAACGATCTTGAGAATGTTGTTTAACGCATCACGGTCGAGCTTCAGGTTTGCGCGTTTATCTTTAATGCCTGAAAAGGTTTCGGCCAGCGTCCGGGCGGCATCCATGGCCCCTTCCAACTGGGCTTGAATGGCGCTTGCCCGCTGGGCGGCGCTGGAAGCAGCCAGATGTTTGGCCGATTCAATGGCATTCGTGCGTGCTTGCTGGGCGTCACTGCGCATACTGGTCATGGCGAACACAATGATAAGCGTCGCTGTCGTAAGCAGACACAGTCCGCCCCAGAAGGCGATTTTAAACTGAAGACTTCTTAATCTCATTCCTATCACCTCTTATTTTTCCCCTTGCGCATCATGATCCACATCAACGCCCGGATTCTATTGTTTACATAATGAATTCGGGATTGATGTACGCTTGTATCTCTTGGGGTACGTCGTAATTTTTGGTTTCAACGTTGAACTGGTCGGCAATTTTTGTCGAACCGTACAAAGAATCCAGACCATCGCCTTTATTATAGACCTTTTTATTCCCCTCCACATCAAGGAGAAAGGCGCCCGTGAGCATCGGTTCATAGTCTTTCGGTGACACCCCCACACGTTTACCCATTATTCCGAGGACCTCAGCTTTGTTTGCCGAATCTTTGATAAATTTGACGATGCGAAACCACACGTGGGTGACCTTTCTCCATTCCTCCGGGTGGGCCTTCAGACTCTTCTCGGAGACATAAAGGGCATCATAAATCAGACCGGGTACATCGGCGCTGGTAAATATGGCCTTCGACCCGGGCGATGAATTGAGCGCCTCGCCGGAACTCGGTTGCCAGGCCACAACCGCATCAACCTTTTTGACCTTCAACGCCAACGGGAGCTTGTCGGTGGGCAGATTGACAATCGTCACATCTGATTCTGTCATACCGTTTGCCTCCAGTGCCTTGCGCAGCAACAATTGTTCCAAAAGACCGACTTCCAGACCTATCTTTTTGCCCTTTAGGTCCTTAACACTTTCGATCCCGGCCCTGGCTACGATCATATCGGCCCCGTTGCTGTAGTCGTTTATGACAATGGCTTTTCCCTTTTTACCGGAGGCACCTGTTACCAATGCATCGATGTTGGTCATGCAAACCGCATCCATTTTGCCGTCGGCAAAGGCGTCCATGGAACCGACATAGTCGTACCAGAAAAATCTGGCATCGACGTCCGCCTCTTTGAACCAGCCTTTTTTAATTCCGATCTCCCACGCAACCCAACCGGGCCAATCGCTATAGCCTATTTTTAATATCGGCTTACTCGCCGTCACTGTGCCCACAGCGAGCAATGTCACAAAAAAAAAGGTTAAAATCGAAAGGGTAATTGTACGTTTCTTCATCGTTCTCTCTCCTTTGACATTTTTGGGGTTAAATTTTCTTAATAGGGTTTTGGGTGTTAAAAGAGCGACAGGTGGCCGTTAATAATTTAGCACCTCCTTCCTTTAGGGCTATCCTGTAATTGGGAACTGCCGACCCGATCGACCGAGGTGGGTCCAATCCTCTTCACGCTTCCCATGTCGCTTTCGTCCATATAACTGATTGATCCATATTATCGGGGGGACTCGCCTAAAACTTTAATCATTTTTTCTGCGCCCTGGGCCAAGACCATCTCTTAGCGGGGCCTCTTTGTGATACAGCAAAAACCATTCCACAATGTAGCATCTTCAAGTAAGGAAGTGGATACTTTACCCATATAACAATTTATATGCCAGAATGATTGGCGGCTTCGCACATCTTCGTTTTATCAAAAATCCAGTAACCAATTATCTCAGCTTGTATAGTTAACTCCGGCCAAAGCTAGACGACAGTTTTGGAATTTTGTTTGGCGGAACTATGGATAAAACGCTTATTTGATATGGCAACTTGCTTTATCTTGGACTCAATATATTGTATTTGAGGGAAAGGCCTCTGATTTAAAGATTTCTAGATTAATCTGAAACGAAAATCCAAGCACCGAAAATTAACGATTACGATACGGGTTGAAATTTTGTTTTCAAAATTTTTGCTTGGAAAAATTCAGTTTCAGATTCAACCTTAATGCATGAAATCGTTGGTTGCGCCTGCATGTTGTTTGGTTTCTGATTAGTCAACCAATCTTGAATTTTTTAGGATCTACCCAAAGTCCACTTCTCAATCCGAGTTTTAACTCGCTTCCATTTCGGCCAAAATGAGCGTATGTTAGGGCAGCTTACTTTTTCTCCGTTTTATTTCCCGGTGAACCTGTTTCTGAAGCATCTTATAGGGCTTTTGATCATTCGATGTTGGCAATATCCATTCGAGCCCACTTAACGTCAGCAGGAGGATTAAATGAAATATGGTATCGTGATTATTCTGGCTGCTTTTTGGTTTTTCTTTGCCGGTCATAGCGATTGTGTGGCGCAATCCAGTTCGGTAAACTACAAGGTGGACTTGAATCCAGAACTGCGCATAAAAGTTGAAAAGCTGAAAAAGGCTGCCTCACGGGTACCGACATCTGAACATAATATTTCCGAAAGGGTCGACATTCTGTGGGACTGGGCCAACGCCTTTGCGCTGGCGGGCGGTGTCATTCCGGTTGACCTCCCTCCAGCTGTTGCGATCATCAGGGGCCGACCGATGGTTTTTTCCAATCCGCGGTATTCTGAGCTGGTGGACGCATTTATTAACGAATTGCGGATAAAGGATGAGCAGCCTGAGGCGATTGGAACGGTCATCCTCGATTCAAACGGCCCGTTCATGGTCGACAGCTGGCAGACCATTAAACAGACATACACGGTGGGAAAGATGCCGATGGCCACCGGCGGCGGCGTGATGCTTGGGCAGCAGTTGTTCAACTGGCTGGATCGCGGACGCTTACAGATCAGTTATCCGACCTATGATAATTATGTTACGATTCAATCGTCTAATCCATCCGTAGAATTCGAAAAAACAGTCACGGAAAACCGCGGAACTCACGGTGGTTTTTTTCGGGCGGCCTATATGCCGACCTTCAAAATCACGAAGGGAACCCTGAAGGAGGGGGATACCCTCACCGTGACATATGGAGATCGTTCCGACGGATCGCGCGGATATCATATCCAGAGTTTCACCAATGACCGATTGCTCCTGCCGCTCTATGTCGACCTGGAAGGAAACGGGATCTTTTTAACCCCGGAATGGCCGGGGATCGAAATCATCGGGGGTGAGGTCAAGGCGGTCGTCGGATTTGCGCCGTCAATCGTAAAATCGGGAACCTCCTTCGAATTATCGGTGCGCAGTGAAGATTTTCTGTACAACCGGGCCAGCGGTACCATACCTGCCTACGAAGTATTATTAAACGGGAAACTGCTTACCACCATTCCGGGCGGCACCAAGGCGATCACCGTTCTGCCCGACCTGGTAATCAGGGAACCTGGTATTCATCGGATCAGTTTTCGATTCCTTGACAGCCGGATAACCGGTGAGAGCAATCCCATCTGGGTGCAGAAAAACCCCAAGTATGGAATTTACTGGGGAGAAACCCATGGCCATTCAGGATTCGCCGAAGGGCAGGGCTCTCTGGATGGATTTTACCGCTTCGGCCGCGATGAAGCCCGGCTCGATTTCTTATGTCTTTCAGAACACGATCTCTGGATGGATGATTATGAATGGAAAGCCATGCAGGAAGCGGTACGAAAATTCAAGCAAGAAGGTGTTTTTATCCCCTTTCTCGGATATGAGTGGACAGTGAGGGCAGCGCGAGGGGGACACCACAACGTTTTTTTCCGGACCCCGGATCATGACAGAGTCCCCAACCAGGAAGCCGTGAACCTGACGGAGCTCTATGAAGGGCTCCACGAAAAGAACGATCCCGAGGATGTGCTCATCATTCCCCACGCGCATCAGCCCGGTGATTGGACCCAAAACGATCCCAAGTTGGAAAAACTGGTGGAGATGTACTCCATGCATGGTTCCTTCGAGTGGTTCGGAAATATGTATTTGAAACATGGCCACGAAATTGGATTTGTGGCAGCTTCGGACGATCATCGCGGGCACCCTGGATACTCCGGTACCCTCAAAAGAGGGTCTCTGAGCCAGTTCGGCGGTCTGGCTGCCGTCATCGCCCCCCAAAAGACAACCGACGCTATATTTTCGGCACTGCGCAATTTATCGGTATACGCGACTTCCGGCAAGCGCATTATTCTGGATGTGAACCTGAACGGATATGCTGCCGGCACACGGCAGCCGTTTAACAAAGAAAGGCAGCTGTTCTGCAGGGCCATCGGTACCGCACCCATAGAGAGCATTGATGTAATTAAAAACGGGGAGGTGACTTTCAGCCGCGAATATCTTAACGCAGCCCTGAAACCCCATTCATGGGTTAGGGTGGCTTTCGCATCTTCCTCCAGAAATGAGGGGGGCCATGTGCCGCGTCTATACCGAACCTGGGAGGGAACACTGACAGTTAGGGGCGCTAGGGTTGTCAGCGTCACCACGCCCGGTTTTGAGAACCACAATACTGAAATGGCTGAAATCGATCGCCACAATCCAAATCAAATCACATTTTATACTCAGACCCGGGGTCGCGGGGATGTAATGCTGATCGAACTTGATGGAACTAATCTAAATACTGAATTCGATATTCACCTGGATAGCCAGAACAGCTATTACAGCCAGACCAGAAGCAGCTCAGCGGATTTCAAAGTGAATCTTAAAAGCATGCTCGACGGACGGCTCGAACACAAATTCGAGGAATGGTCTAATACAGATAAAGTGATTTTGCAGATAATCAACCGGGACGGTAAAAGGGAGCAGGTGTTTCAATATACGGATACTGATTCACCATCCCCGGGGGACTATTACTATTTCCGCGTGACCCAGTTAGATGGGGCCCGTGCCTGGTCCAGTCCCTTTTGGGTTGGGAAAAAAACGAAGGAGAACGCTCCTAAAAGCTAAGAAACTTGGCAAACATGCATAGATGAAATAATATCACCATTGTGCCCAAACCAGCACGATTGGATCTTGTTAGACCAGAAACATGGTCCAGGTGACAACATGACTCTGCTCCACCAGATTCAGGCCATAGGATCTCGGCCGTCAGCACCGATCATCAGAATCGCTTGGAACGAGATGCCACGGTTTAAACGCGCTTTGTATTTGGGGGCCATGGGGATTATGATTCCTTATGTTCAAGATGCCGAAGAGGCCACATATGCTGTATCTGCGATGCGATATCCACCTGCCGGTATACGCGGCATTGCCAGCATTCACCGAACGACAGGTTTCGGCAGCGGCTTCAAAGAATATTTTGACCAGGCCAACGACAATCTGCTTACCATAGTTCAGATCGAATCCGAAAAAGCCCTGAATCATCTAAGCGCGATTGCCGCCGTAGATGGTGTCGATGTGTTTTTTGTGGGCCCTTGGACCTGAGCGTTAATCTAAACCTCCCTCTTAACTTTAATCATCCCGCTTTTAAGGATGCGCTCAAGAAAGTAGGGCATGTCGCCAAAGAGCAAGGTAAAGCCGCCGGTATCCTGCTGCCGAGCGGTGAACACATTCCCATGCTTTATGATATGGGCTACCGGTTTATTGCCGTGGGAAGCGACGGTGGTTTGGTTATGGCCGGCATGAAAAAACCTTCGAGACTATTAAAGAAAAGGCATAATGGCACAGTCGCTGGTCCTGCTACCGAATTAATCAATGATCAAGGTTTGCCCCCGATAATCTCACAGTGTTAATTTGGCGCTTTTGCCCCTGTGCGATTGTTATCCGTTACCCTTTGAGGGTGATCGTGCCGGCGCCGTCAATCCGGCCCTCTCGGCCGCAGAACTCCTCCTTTAGCATGGCCTCGATGACATCACGATCGGAAACGTTCGCCCAGGTTCGGCTACCGTCGGCCAGTAGACAAGCGGTGTGGGCCACGTTCGGTCCGTCTGGCCCGTACATAACGACGTATGACTCGATCGTCGCCTCACCGTCGTGGTCCACGCACACCGCGCGTTTGGGCATGGCATCGGCCTCCGCCTGTAGGTCGGCCCACTGGAAGGGGGCCTCCGGGGGGTGGCTGGTATAGACACAGAGCGCGTGTTTTGTCAGTAAGCCACCGTTGGCCGTCACCAATCCTCGGCTACCGGGGTTGTCACGCAGGAGCTCTGCCATACGCGCAATGGCGTGCATGACGTAGTTGTTCTGTGGTCCGCCAGCAAAGGTGAGCCCCCCGGTGATCGTCAATCGCCGGTCGAATGGAATGCCGATCTCTCTCGCCGCCACTTGCACCGCGGCCGGGAAGCAGCTGTAGAGGTCGATGAAGTCCAGGTCATCGATCTCGATACCGGAAAGCGCTAACACCCGCTTGCCAGTCAGACGGATGGCGGGTGAGGTGTAGAGATTTTCACGCTCGGAGACGTACAGATGATCCCACGCCTCGGTGCCGGCCTGGGGGTAGACCCAGCGTGTCTCGGGTATACCCAACCGCCGCGCCGTTCCGACCGACGTCAAGAGGAGGGCCGCACCTTGATCGACACTGTTGTTCGAATTCATGAATTTCGTATACGGGAAAGAGACCGGCCGATTGGCGGGTGATGGGGTCCGGATTTCCTCGGCGCTCATGGGCTTTCGGATCCAGGCATGCGGATTGTCGCTGGCAATCTGGCTGAAACCTTCCCACAACGTGGAGATACGCTCAAGGTGCTCGTCAATGGTCTCGTGGTTGGCATATCTTAGGGCGACCTCGAACATCGGATAGAATTGGGTCGGCCGCTCAACACCCCGCTTCAATTCTGCCTCGTGGCGGGTGATCTTGTGACTTCCGATGAAGAGTTCTGGATGGTCGCTCGGCGGATTTGCCCCTTGTGGAGTGCCGCCCGGAGGTGCCGACACCGGCGCCCAGTCCAGTTTGAATTTCGCCTTGTTCGCGCGTGCCTGGGTACGGCCGCATTCGGCGCCGGTGACCACAATGATGTCGTGGCGCCCAGCCTGGATATCCAGAACGCTACGGTTGGTCACACTCTGGACATAGTTGCCGCCAAGTGAGGTGAGACCCGTCTGAGCGTTGGGCACGCCAATCTGCTCGGCCACGATGCGGGCGGGATTGTCGTACGCCCACATGCCGCGAATCACGCGTACCGAATCGGCGGCTTGGAGAATCGCCGGGTTGCCACAATCGATCCCCGCTTGTCTTACCGCTTCCAGCATCAGCTCAAGCGGTTCTTTGGCGACCTGTAGGTCGTCTTCACGTTGTTCAACCTGCGCGATGCCAACGAGGATGGGGGTCTTGTCGTTTGGGCTCATAGTGTGTCCTTTTTTTAATGGCTTTGCGGATTTTGCGATGGGTTTCATCTTCGAAGACGTATCTTAAAGATACTTAATACATACCGGCCGCCGTTAAGCGCCTCACCTCCCAGAATGTAAAGGCCGCTGCCTACAATAAAAAGCATCCCTAAAAATGATTCCAGCTCAGGGACCTCACGCCAAAAGATAAATCCCCACAGAAGGCTCAAGGGAACGGAAACGTATTCAAAAGGGGCAATCGCTACGGGCTGCCCCAAACGATAGGCTTGTGAAATGAAATAGAACCCCATGGCGGACCCGATACCGATCAAAACAAGCAATGCGACATCCTTGGGGGTGAGAATCGCCCATGACTGCAAAAGAAACGCGATGCTGGGGTGGTCGGCGACTCCCCAACCGTTATGTAAAAAGAGACCGATGACGGACGACAGGAGAATGTAAATAACGGTGGGGTAAAACGCCATGGAAATTCCGCTTTCGGTTTGCCCCAGCCGGCGGGTTAAAATAGCGACGATTGCATACGAAAGGCTGGCAATGAGAGGCAATAGTGCCGCGAGGTCAAAAATCGCGGCGCCGGGTTTTAGCATGAGGACCACCCCACCAAACCCGATGGTGACGGCGATCCAGCATGATGGATCGACTTTTTCGTTTAGAAGTTGGGCTGACAGAAGAGTGATAAAAAGCGGGGCCGATAAAAAAAGGGTTACCGCTTCAGCCAGATGCAGGGAGGCCAAGCCTAAATAAAAACTGGTATAAGCGGTGAACAAGACCAAAGAGCGCATAATATGAGCGCCCAATTTTTTCGTCTTTAGCGATCGCAGCCCACCGGCGAAATTGGCCATGATTAAAAGTGCCAAAATGGCAACCAGACTGCGCACCAAAACAATTTCATGAACCGGGTAGTCGGTGCTGAGCAGCTTGATGAATGCGTCCTGAATTGAAAGAATGAACAGCGACGAAACAAGAAACCCCACCCCTTTATAGGCACGTCTGTATGTATTTGTAATCACCGCCATATATTTACTCGGCCGGGAAATATTAATAACACACGCAGAATCGGCGCATCTTCATATCTCAAATATTTACAGTAAACAATCATTTTTCCCCGACTATCATTTTTTGCCCCATCCCGCGTCGGAAGCGCCAGTCGGTGAGGAAAACAGTGTCCGTCGCATACGTCCATTGGATTATTAGATGCTCCCTTTAGCAATACAGGGTGATTCTGTTCTGACCCACATATAAAATATTATCAAATATTTGTAGA
>CAZHAH010000156.1:0-14396 GCA_964530095.1 uncultured Desulfobacteraceae bacterium
TTCCTTGTATGGATGAGATACAATTTTGATCTAAATTTTGCCCAAACCAATATCGGAGAGAAAACCTTGCATTCGATACTTGCCTGCCTCTGGAGGATTATTCGGACTTCTCAAGATCAGTACCCGAGAAAACGATTATCAGTTGATTAACATCCCGGTTCACGAAGTAGGTTTCTTAGAATCTTGAGGGGGTCCCGGTTCATAGCCTTGCCAAAAACATTATCTGAACGCCTATAGATGGTTGTGAACTGCTAAAAATTATCCTTTAAGAATTTATTTTCCAAAAAGCTTGACATCATCTAAAATCTTAATTATATTTGCGTGTACAACTAAGTTAGGTATTTAAAATGGGCAAAGAAAAATCATTATTGCACCACTGTTTATATTTTACGGCGAACTCCCTCTCAAGGGTAATTACCCGCATGGCGGAAGAAGAGTTCAAAATAACGGGGCTTTCGCCATCGCATGCTTTTCTGATGATGCTTGTAAATGACAATCCGGGCATAGGCCAGAAGGAGTTGTGTGAACATTTGCATCTTGCCCCATCAACTGTGACCAGATTTATAGATTCACTGGTCTATCGAGGATATCTGATTCGTAAAAGTAAGGGCAAGGCCTCTAAAATCTATTCAACAAATAAGGGTAAACAGTTGAAAAAGCCAATTGATGCGGCCTGGAAAAGTCTTTATCACAGATACAGCAGGATACTGGGGATGAAAAACGGCGACCAACTTACCCAACTGATTCATGATGCCGGCCAGAAAATGGAAGGAAAATAATAACTTTTTTTTAGCGCAACAGTTGTATGCGCACACAACTGTATTACACAATCTTTTAAAATTATTATCAGTTTCAGGATACTGGCGTAAAACCTTTATGGAGGAAAGGAGGAAAACAATGCAATACACAAATTTTGGCAACACAGGACTTGTCGTTTCACGATTTTCGTTCGGCGCCATGACATTCGGTCAGGGATCGCTGGTCGGCGATCTTGTCAACGATATTGATCAGAAAATTGCCGATCAAATGGTGAGCATGGCGTTGGATGCCGGGATTAACTTCTTTGACACCGCCGACATGTACACCAGCGGTCAGTCTGAAATCATGTTGGGCAAAGCGCTGAAAGGCAAACGTAAGGATGTAATCATTGCCACGAAATGCGGTTTTCGCAGTGGTGAAGCAATCATGTCAACCGGCCTATCTTACCGCTATATTTTAAGAGCAGTTGAAAACAGCTTGAAACGTTTAGAAACCGACTATATCGATTTATTCCTGCTTCATATCCCGGATCCGATAACACCGTTGGAAGAAACGACCCGTGCCTTGGATGATGTCGTGAAAAACGGTTTGGTTCGCTATGTAGGCTATTGTAATTATCCGGCCTGGAAGGCGCAGAAAATGTTCGACATCCAGTCTGTCAATGGTCAGGCCAAATTTATCTGCGCACAAATGTACTACTCGCTGTTGGGCCGTGACGTGGAACATGAAGTTGTTCCCTTCCTTGAAAATAATGATCTTGGACTCATGGTTTGGAGTCCTCTGGCCAGCGGGTTTCTGACGGGCAAATACACCCCCGAAAATCCAGCGCCGGATAACAGCCGACGTGCAAAATTTGATTTTCCGCCGGTTGATGTTCAAAAAGGCTATGAAGTGGTCGCTAAACTAAAAGAAATCGGAGAGAATTATCACGCCTCTATTCCGCAAGTTGCCCTTGCCTGGGTACTGGGCAAACCATTTGTTTCCACCGTGCTGGTCGGTGCAACCAAACTTGAGCAGCTGGAAGACAATCTCGGAGCCGCAGATTTAATCCTCTCTTCGGAAGATTCCCAGGTGCTGGATGAATTAACGACACCAAGCATTCCTTATCCGGCCTGGATGCAAGGGATGGGTTGGGACGAACAAGTCAAAGAAGCTCTCGGAAAAGATTAACACAAAAAAAGTCCCAATTTGAGGAGCACAAAATGAAAAATATCTTCTTTGCAATTTTAGTGCTTTTTATGCTTGCCGATGTTGCCTGCGCTGAAACCGATGGCCAAATTACCGTTGAAAATATTCCAGCATCTGCAAAATGCTATTTTGATGCTGTAGCAAAAAAGGAACTTAACGTTTTAAGCGATTGTTTTCAGGCTGACGCGGTAATCATCGATGTAAACCGTGAAATAGCCGGCATTCGTGCCATTCGCAACTGGGCCGAAGATGAAGTTTTTGGTGGCCGGCATGAAATCTTGGAAATTGTATCACAGAAAAAAGGCCTGCGACGTCTAAAGACCGACTACATCGATCTTTTCTGGGTACACGCCGGGGAATTTCGTACTCCCGTGGAAGAAGTGATGCGCGGCCTTGAATGACCTTTAATTCGCATAGTCAACCAATATAGGGGGAGATGATGATTTCAATTAATGTTAACGGCAAAAACTATCAGATCGATGCGCCGCCGGAGGTACCCTTATTGTGGGTGCTGCGCGAGCAATTACAATTAACCGGAACCAAATACAGTTGTGGTATTGGTGAATGTGGTTCGTGCACCGTTCATATCGATGGTCAGGCCGAGAGGGCATGCCTCATTCCCATTGAGGACGTGAACGGCAGTAAGATTATCACCATTGAAGGGCTTGCAGAGAATCATCCCGTAAAAAAGGCATGGATCCTGGAACAGGTGCCGCAATGCGGTTATTGCCAGCCCGGCCAAATAATGCAAGCGGCGTCGTTATTGGAGGATAATCAAAATCCAGGTGAAGATGAAATAATTTCGGCCATGGATGATATACTGTGTCGTTGCGGGAGTTATCCTAGAATCAAACGGGCGATCAAAACCGCCGTTGAGTTAAAGCGCAAGGAGGGCTAAGCAATGAGTTCAAATGTTACGCGACGAACATTTTTAAAATACTCTATGACCGGAGCCGGCCTGACCATTGCGATTGGTTTAACGCCGTTTGGATGGAGACTGGCCAAGGCCGTCGAAGAAAAACCTTCAGGCTTTAAACCCTTTGCCTATATCGAAATCAGTCCGGATAACACGGTAACGGTATTAGTGGGTCAAACGGAGCTGGGCCAAGGTACCCATACGGGTATACCCATGATTGTGGCTGAAGAGTTAGAGGCGGATTGGAAACGGGTTCGTGTCCGTCAGGCGCCGGCGGCTGAGGAGTTTAAAGACCCGTTTATGAAAATGCAGATCACCGGCGGCAGCATCCGCAACCGTTGGGATCTATTGCGCAAAGCCGGCGCGGCTGCCCGCGAGATGCTCATTGAGGCTGCGGCGATGATCTGGGGCGTTTCCGCCAATGAGAGTATGGCCGCGGACAGCATGGTCCGGCATAAAAAAAGCGGCAAAAGTATGACTTACGGCCAACTCAGCGCAAAAGCCGCCGAATTGCCGGTCCCCCAGGATCCGCCCTTAAAGAAAGCCAGGCAATATAAAATTATCGGCACACCCCGGCCCCGCTTTGACATTCCGGATAAAGTCAAAGGCACGGCCAAATTTGGCATAGATATAACGATGCCGGATATGTGCATCGCGGTAGTCGCGCATCCTCCGGGTTACGGCATGAAGGCCGTGTCCTATGATGAAGCCGCTGCTAAAAAAGAAGAAGGTGTTTTAGCGATTCAGCCGCTTGAAAGCGGAGTTGCGGTGTGCGCTAAGACACTGGATGCTGCCCTGGACGGTCGTGATGCTCTGAACATTAAATGGACAAAAGGTTCGCATCCGGATCTGGATGATAAAGCGGTTGAAACTCTATTTTACGAAGCAATAAAGAAACCGGGCGCCGTCGCCCGCAACGATGGGGATGTCAATCCGGCTTTTGGCCAGGCGGCCAAACAGCATGAAGCCACCTATTTTTTGCCCTATCTGGCGCATGCCACCATGGAGCCGATGAACTGTACCGCCCATATCAGTAAAGATCGCTGCCAAATCTGGGCGCCCACACAGTTTCAGACCGCTGTCCAAGGGGCCGGATCCAAAATATCCGGTTTACCGCCGGAAAAAGTGGATGTCTTTACGACATACTGCGGCGGCGGATTCGGCCGGCGCGCTGAAACCCCGGTTGTTGTTGAAGCCCTTCAGTTGTCCGAAGCCGTCGGCAAACCGGTGAAGGTGATCTGGACCCGGGAGGATGACTTTCAAAACGATTTTTACCGGCCGGGAATTATTTGCCGGGTTAAGGGAGGCTTGGACCCAAAGGGGCGTCTGACGGCATGGTCTCATAAAGTCGTTTCCTCTTCCATAATGAGCCGAGTATTTCCTCAGTTTATAAAAGACGGAGTTGATTCAACCGCCGTCTCGGGGATTAAGGACATGGATTATGCCATTCCCAATACCTATGCCGAATATGTCATGCTCGAAACGCCGATTCCGGTTGGTTTCTGGCGTTCGGTCGGGAATTCCAGCAATCCGTTTACGGTTGAGTCTTTCATTGACGAAATGGCCCATCTGGGTCGCAACGATCCTGTGGAATTCCGACTGGGCATGTTAAAAAAGAATCCTCGCGGCCAGCGGGTGGTGGAGTTATTGGCTGAAAAGTCCGGTTGGGGAAAACCGATTAAAAAGGGACAGGGTAGGGGCATGGCCTTGCGAACCAGCTTCGGTTCAACCGCCGGACATGTGGCCGAAGTTTCAGTGGAGAAATCCAGCGGCCGGATTACGGTCCACAGAATCGTTTGCGTTCTGGACTGCGGACCGGCAGTATATCCGGATGCGATCAGAGCGCAAATGGAGGGCGGCGCTATTTTCGCCTTGAGCGCTGCCTTGAAGGAAAGGGTCAGGTTTTCAAAAGGCGGTGTTTCAACCTCCAATTATGATGATTATCCCATCCTGACCATGAGCGAAACTCCTGAAATTGAGGTTCATATTGTTAAAAGCGATGATAAAATCGGCGGCGTTGGTGAACCAGGCGTTCCGCCGGTCGCACCGGCGGTGGGCAATGCGATATTCGATGCCATTGGTGCTCGTATCAGGCGCTTGCCCATGACTCCGACAAATGTCCTGAAAGCGATAAAAAGGGTCTGAGGTAGAAATGATTCAGATGTAAGGAGTTATAAGGATGAAAAAGATTAAAGTAGAAATTGTCAAGTATTTCAAATCCAAAGACATTGGAGAATAAATTCACTGCGAACATCTATGGTGTGCCTCGGAAACGTTAAAAAGGAGGAATTCGGATGAAAAAAAAACTGGAAGGTATCAATGTGCTTTATCCCACTCCCACGGTGGTGGTCGGTGCGATGGTGGACAGCAAACCCAATTATATCACCATCGCCCATATCGGAATTGTCAACCACGCCAAGCCCTATCTGATTTCGCTGAGCATGGCAAAAGTTCATTACACCAATCCGGGCATCAGGGAAAACAAAGCTTTCAGCGTGAACATCCCTTCTGAGAATCTGGTGGTTGAAACAGATTATGCCGGTCTGGTCAGCGGCAAAAAAACGGACAAGTCCGATCTGTTCGAGATCTTCTATGGCGAGCTGAAAAACGCCCCGATGATCAAGGAGTGTCCGCTCAATATGGAGTGCAGGCTTTACGACACCTATGACACCCCCACCCATGACCTTTTCATCGGTGAAATCGTGGAAACTTATGCCGATGAATCCGTGCTCACCGAGGGCAAAGTAGATCTGGCCAAACTCAAACCGCTTTTATTTGACATGAGCAGCGTCAAGTACTGGTCGGTGGGCGATGTGGTGGCCGGCTGCTGGAACGTCGGCAAACAGCTTAAAAGAAAACTCTAAATGGAGTGTAACCGTTCACTAGTTCAGAGTTTACCATAAAGCCCAAGAATCAACAGTTCAGATTTGACGTGTACCTCGAACCTATAAACCCTTGAATTTTGAACCCTGAACCTCTGAACCATCTAACCCTTATAAAGGAGGATAAGAGATGAAAATCGCAATAATTGGAATCGGTAATGTGGGCGGAACCCTGGGGCCCGCCTGGGCTAAAGCAGGACACGACGTCATATTCGGCGTTCGTGATCCAAACAGTGAAAAAGTAAAAACCGTGCTGGAAAATTCGGGGCAGCATGCGCAGGCCGCTGGTGTGGCGGAGGCCGCCTTGGCCGCGGAGATTGTGGTTTTTGCCACTCCCTGGTCCGCGACCCAGGATGCCGTTCAAGCCGCCGGCAACCTGGAAGGCAAACTTGTGGTGGATTGTACCAATCCCATTGCCCCTGATCTCAAGGGACTGGTTATCGGCACCACGACATCTGCCGCCGAGCAGGTGGCCCAATGGGCCAAAGGCGCGCGGGTGGTCAAAGCATTTAACACCACCGGATCGGGAAATATGGCCAATCCCCTTTATGGTTCGCAGCCGGTGACCATGTTTATATGTGGCGACGATCCCGAGGCAAGGGAGACGGTCGCTCAATTAGCCAAAGATATAAGACTTGAACCTTGCATTACCGGACCGCTCTACCATGCTCGCTATTTCGAACCCATGGCTATGCTGTGGGTGGATATGGCGTATCTTCAGGGACGTGGACCTGAATTCGCCTATAAAATCCTAAAGCGCTAAACAAATGAGATAGCCATGACATTAGAAAATCAAAAAAATTTACAAAGCAAACCGTAATAAAATGAAACATTTTTCAGAATTTTGGTTTATCCAGGACATCACAACAATTGATCGGTACCGAATTATTCAGATTCCGGCTTAAAGCAATCATAACTTTTGGGTACCCTCAAAAATTTGAAGTGTTCAAATCAAAGCTAAAATCGGAAACTCTTTCTGACCGGCCATCATATTTGACAGGATAATGAGCAAATTATATTGTCAATCAGCGAAGATTTCCCTTTGAATGGTCCATTCGGTAGATTTAGAAAATGTGGCAAGTATGTCTGAAATCCAAAAGACGATAATGCATCAAGTATTGCCATTAAACCTGCGCACCTTATATTCTCCTTCCTGACAACAAATTTCCCATTGAGATACTTCTGTAAATGAATAATCAACAAAATCAAAAAAAGACAGATAAAGACTTTATGCGTAGGATCAGGGGTGGGGACAATCATGCTTTTGAAGTTCTGATACACCGCCATCAACGGCCGGTTCTAAATTTTATATTTCGCTTCATGGGAGATCTTACAGAGGCCGAAGATCTGACCCAAGAGGTATTTTTAAGAGTCTGGAAATCAGCGGGAACCTATCAGCCTGATGCTAAGTTCACGACCTGGTTGTACCGCATCGCCACAAACCTGTGTATCAATAAACAGCGGGCTTTACGCATCAGAAAGTGGCTTGCCATCTCTCAATCTAACGAACCGAAACAGAATTCGGAAGACACTTTTATCACAGCTGAAGGTGTCGAGATCACAACCCCGGAGGATCACCTCGTTGATTCCGAGCAATCGCTACATTTTTTAAATGCGATCAATGATCTGTCCACCAGCCAGCGGCTTGCCATTGTTTTAAGAATATACGATGGGCTGTCCTATCATGAAATTTCCCAAATCATGGACCGTCCGGTCTCGTCTGTTGATTCCCTGCTCATCCGAGCCAAAAAAAATCTTCGGAAAAAATTGACCGGAAAAAAATAAAAGCGCAGGTTTTTGGCTTTTCAGTTGTTTAAGCTATTAGACAGCAACAATTTCTCTAAGGATTGCCATGAAAACTTGCCAAAGTATCAGAAAAAAACTGTCAGCCTATCAAGATGGTGAAGTCACAACGGCTGAAAAAGATGCCATCGAAGCCCATCTTCGCACCTGTGAAGCTTGCCGGAAGCAGCATGAGGCGTTGCTGCAGACCTATCGAATGCTCATGAGCTTGCCTGAGATCGAACCTGCCCCCGGACTTTCCCGACGAATCGTGGACAGTGCGACGCGGGCGCAGGAACCGTTTTGGGTTCGAGCCCTGGGTGAGGCTTTGCGATGGTTGCCCGCACCCGCGGCCATGGTCGCGCTGGCTGTTACCGGTCTTTTGGTCGGCACGATGTTGGGCAACTTTTTGGCCAAAGGGCAATTTCATCCCTCCCACCGGTTATCAGCCTCTTTCTCAGACCAGGCACTCACACTTGCATCCGTTAGGGTCTTTGATGCAACCCCGCCGGGATCTTTTGCTGAAGGCTATCTGAATTTGGTCACCCGCAACCAGGAGCTAAACCATGAGAAATAGATGGGTTACCGTGATTTTGATTTTATCCCTTGCGATGAACGCGGCGGTCCTGGCAGTGGCCGGATATAATTACTATGGCAGCAGCAGCCAGCCAACTACAACAGCTGGCCATTCAGCTGAAGGGGATCATCATTTTTACGAGAAGCTGGGGCTCACACCGGCGCAACTGGCGAAAATGACTCCCATGGCGGCAACGTTCCATGAAAGCTTAAAAAGCCTTCATTCCGAAATGGAGGAGAAAAAAGATGCCATGATAGGTCTTTTAGCAGGTGAAGATGTTGCACCAACCCGGATCGAAACGCTGCGAATAGAAATGGCTGCTATTCAGGACGGCATTCAAAAAACAGTGATTGCCCATGTGTTTGATGTCAAGGAGATCCTGGATCCCGGCCAGCGGGAACGATTCTTCGACCTGCTACGCAGGAGTATGATCCAGGAACACGGTATGTTCGTTAGAGCAGGAGAAAATTAATGGATTTACGGTATATCGCTAAAGAACTGTGGTATCGCAAACGAAGAACGCTAACGGCAACGATCGGTCTGGCCGTGGGTATGGCCATATTGATCACCATGAATGCCCTTTCATCGGCATACACCGAAGCCGCCCGCATGCCCCTTAAGGAAATCGGCGCGGACATCACAGTACAGCGTGCCGGCGATGTCCCTGAAGATCTCACCGGACCGGTCTTTGCGTGTTCGGCCGTCACCATTCGGAAAAATGAGGTCGATCAAATTCGAACGCTACCCGGGATTCAGGGGTTCGCCCAGGCGCTTTTAGTCTGGGTCTTTGATGCCGACCGCTTTACCATCGTATTGGGGATTGACCCTTCAAATCCCGTCGGTCCCGGCGTATTGCGTACACAGGTAACTGCTGGAGGATTTCTGGAAAAGGGGAAAACCCATGCCCTTGTCGAGACCTCCTATGCAAAGAATTTTAACATCCAGACCGGCGATTCGGTAACCGTGGCCGGTAAAACTTACCCTGTGGCAGGAATTGTTGATGCGTCCCGGGCGACTAAAATCGCTGTCGCCCATATCTATCTTCCAATTGAGGAAGCCCAGAAAATGGCTGCGGCATCCAAACAGGTGCAGACCGTCTCGCCATTCGGACCCGAAGATGCGAACATCCTTTTTATTAAAGCAGCGCCCGGACAAATTGATGCTCTTACCCATTCAATTAAAGATATAGCAGGGGACAAAGTCAGCGTGGCCACACCGGCGTCCTTTTTGAAGCGTTTGGGGAGCCTTTTTGCGCTGTCAGATAAATTTTCTTTAGTCACGTCACTGATTGCCATCGTCGTGACGCTTTTAATCGTCTTAAAGACCATGGCGGCAAACCTGACGGAGCGGGTCGGGGAGATCGGCGTCCTCAAAGCAGTGGGATGGTCCAACGGCAATGTGGTCAGCCAGCTTGTGGGTGAGTCAATCCTTCAATGCTTTATAGGCGGCATCCTGGGACTTATATTTGCAATTTTAGCCGCATCGGCACTGGGGTTCATGCAGGTCAGCATTCCGATTCCCTGGGAAATGAGCCCCACCCCTCATTTTCTTCCCGGAGGCGGGGACCCGATTTTTAAAACGCTTCGATTGCCGGTTCACGTATCATGGAAGCTGGCTGCTTTTGCCATCCTATTATCCTCCCTTATCGGTGCCATTACCGGCGGGTTTCTGAGCCGTCACATTGCACGTATAAAACCTTCGGAGGTACTTCGTTATGAATAATCACAATATCATTTCAGCAACGGATTTGAATAAAACATTCGACGCTCTGCAGGTGGTCAAAGGTGTCAACCTCAGTGTCAAAATAGGCGAATTTATTTCGATTGTCGGAAAATCCGGCAGCGGAAAGACAACCCTTTTGTCTCTTTTGTCAGGGCTGGAACGCCCTTCCTCCGGCCAGGTCAATCTCAACGGCACGGAGATCACAGATTCATCTGAAAATGAACTGGCGTTGTTTCGCCGTAAGATGGTGGGCTTTATTTTCCAATCATTTCATCTGATCCCGACCTTATCCGCTTGGGAGAACGTGGCGCTGCCTCTTTTCCCGGTGAAAATGTCCGCAGAAAAACGCCGTGAAAGGGCCCTGGAACTGCTCCGGCAGATGGAGATGGAACATCGTGCCGATCACCGGCCCACAACCCTTTCGGGAGGAGAAAAACAGCGCGTGGCCATTGCCCGGGCGTTGATCAACAAGCCAAAAGTCGTTTTTGCCGATGAGCCTACCGGGAACCTGGATTCTGCTACCAGCGAGGCGATTATGGACACTTTAAAGTCTCTTCATGCGGACAACGGATTATCTCTTGTGATGGTCACCCACGATCTGGATCTGGCGGGGTCATCGGATCGGATTGTCCGCATGCAGGACGGGGAGGTTGTGTCATGAAAAAGTTGTATCCCCTTTTTATCATAGGCGTTGTTCTATTTATTGCTCCGACGGTTTCCTTTTCCAAGAACCCGGTGCAAATCGATGTCCTTTACATGAATCACGGTCCAATGCAACCGACTTTACGAGAGCTTCGGGCGCTTTTTCCGGAATACGGAGATAAACTAACTGTCTCCTGGTACGATTTTGATAGCGATGAGGGTGAGCGCTTTAAATCCAAAATGGGGATAAGTCATCATATACCGCTTGTCATCTGGGTTGACGGCCGATCCGAACTGATGAACAACGGCCGCAAAATAAAATTTCAAGGATTCCCCACCGGGTCCGGCCCATCTTTTTTTCAAGGGAAATGGAAACTGGATGACCTGGCCAGCGTACTTGATCATGTCACCGGGAGAAATTAAGAATACCATGTACTACCCATATGTTTTGAAGGAACTCCGGTTTCGCTACAACAGGACCCTGGTGAATGTTTTCGGCATAGCAGTGGGGATTGCACTGTTTGTTTCCATTAGTGCCGTATCGGCTGCTTACAAAAATGCGGCCAGCCGACCATTTAAGGATATCGGGGCAGATCTGATCGTTCAGCGTGCGGAAAAACAGCAGGCCCAACCGGACAACCGGATGAAATCCATGCGCGGCATACGGCTTCCTTTTTCAAACCAGCTCTTTGACACACAGGACCAGGCCGCGCTGAAACGGATTGATGGGGTTGATACCACCGCCCATGCACTTTTACTGTGGGAATTTGCAGAAAAAGGCTTCCGAACCATTATGGGGGTCGATGACGGACAGTCTGCTCTGGGTGCCGTGAAGGTGCGAGATTGGATTAAACAGGGGCGTTTTCCCGAAAAGCCGGGCGAAATCGCTTTAGAAAAGCATTTTGCCAAGTTTCAGAAGGCCGGGCCGGGAGATGTGTTTCAGATTGGCGGGCATGCTTTCACCATTGCAGGCATCATTGAAATCAGAGAGGGTGCCCAGGTTGCAGCAGCCAACATTTACATGCCCCTTAACAGTGCGCGAATGCTGCTTAAGGAAAAGCCGGATGCCATGAATCTGATCTACCTGAGATTAAATGATCCTTCAATGCTGAACCAGGTAAAATCACAGCTCTCGGCAGAAATCAATGGGGCATCGATTAGTAGTTCCGATTCATTCCTTGAACTTATGGGCGGGGTTTCCATGATTTCAGAAAAATTTTCGTTGATTGCTTCCATGGTGGGGCTACTCGGAGCAGTACTGCTGATCATGAAAACAATGACTTCCCATCTGTTGGAGCGCTCCCGTGAAATCGGCACTTTGAAAGCCGTTGGTTGGACCCAGCCGGAGATTCAAAAGCAGTTGACGGTGGAGGCATTTATTCAGGCGGTAATCGGTGGGATATTGGGGATTCTGATGGGTTATTTGTTCTCATTTTTTCTAGGATTTCTTTCCATTTCCATACCGGTACCGTGGGAATTGAATCCGGTACCGGCTATGGCAAGGCAGGCCCAGGCAGCTAACCAGGTGGTGAGGCTTCCGGTTTCCATGTCTTTGTCACTTGCAGTGACCGCCATGGGTCTGTCGGTGATCATCGGTTGCATATGCGGATATACACTTGGCCGACGAACTGCGAAAATGAAGCCGGCCGACATTCTACGGCAAATGTAAGGACACGCAAATAACGTAACCCCTATTTTCATCTGATTTGACGCTTTTTGATGAAGGAAACCCTCGAATGATTAGACCTTAACCGTTCCAAATTCAGATGGCCTGAGGAGTAAATAATGACCTGCAAAACGATTTTAATCACTCCCGCACTTTACCTCTTATTCACACTCAACGCGGCCGTCCAAAGACCGTTTAACCTTACAGTTTATGGCAACTTCAAGAAGATGGTGCACACGTCCGATACGTCCGGCAAAGTTGCGTTGGCATCCATCCCCCGCTCAGTCGGCTCTTATGGGGTCGGCGCTCTGGCCGACCTCACCGGCGAAATCCTGATTTGGGATGGCGAAGTCTTAGTCACTTCAGGTGACGCGATTTCAGGTGCTACCCAGCCGCCGGGGATAGGTGATCAGGCCGTATTGCTGATAACCGCGCACGTTAAGGAATGGAGCGAAACACTGGTAATCCATGACTTGACACAGCAGGAATTCGAGCAATTTGTTATCAATAGCGCACATTCAAAGAGCATCGATATCAACAAACCCTTCCCGTTCATCGTTCTCGGTGAGGCCTTGGACTACACCTGGCATGTGGTTACTGGAAAATCTAAGCGCCACGGTGGTAGTGCACAGCACGGGCAAGGTCATGCAACTAATCGCACTTTTACCGGTGCGAAGACCAGTGGAAAATTAGTCGGCTTCTACTCAGCCGAAGAACAGGAGGGCGTGATAACCCACCCAGGCGAGCGTTTTCATGTTCACTACGCTGACAACGATCTCAAGACATCTGGTCATTTGGATAAGTTCGGCATCGCCAAAGGAGCAAATCTGCTTCTGCCCAAACAGTGATTCACACCAAACAAAGATCAATCCCACTCTCCATTCGCCAAATCACCAGATCACCAAATCTTCCTTACCCACGTCATCATTTGCGCTGTCTTATTGACAAGCCGCATAATGGCCACTAAATTACGGCTGTTATGAGTCCTTCACTTGAAAATCAGACCCGAATCATTCTGGACAGTATCGCCGACGGCGTATTTACGGTGGATTCGGACCAAAAAATCACCTCTTTTAATAAGGCGGCTGTAGAGATCACCGGGATCAAGCAAGAAGAGGCCCTGGGGCGGCATTGCTGGGAAGTGTTTAAAGCCAGCATCTGTGAAAAGCGATGCTCTCTGCGGCACACGATGGAAACCGGTCATCCAATCGTGAATCAATCGGTTTTTATCATTAATTCCGACGGGGACCGCCTTCCGATCAGTATTTCCACCGCCATCTTGAAAGATGAAGATGGTCTTATCATCGGGGGCGTTGAAACATTTCGTGATTTAAGTTTGGTTGAAGAGCTTCGCAAAGAACTTTCCGGCCGATACTCTTTCTTGGATATCATTAGCAAAAACAAAGAGATGCAGCGTCTTTTTCAGATCCTTGAACAAGTATCGGAAACCGATTCGACAATCCTCCTGGAAGGTGAGAGCGGTACGGGGAAAGAACTTTTTGCCAAAGCCATTCATTCCCTGAGCCGCCGCAAAAAGGGACCCATGATTACGGTCAACTGCGGGGCTTTGCCGGATACGCTTTTGGAATCTGAGCTTTTCGGGTACAAAGCGGGTGCCTTCACGGATGCCAAAAAGGACAAAGCCGGCCGATTGACCATGGCAGAAGGCGGGACCCTTTTTCTGGATGAAATCGGGGATATCTCCCCGGCTTTACAAATTCGTCTTTTGCGGGTTCTTCAAGACAGAGTCTACGAACCCTTGGGCAGCACCAAATCCCAAAAAGCGGATGTACGCTTTGTCACGGCCACCAATAAGGATCTCACAAAGCTGGTGAAAAAGGATTTGTTTCGGGAAGATCTCTTTTATCGCATCAATATCGTTAAACTTGTATTGCCGCCATTGAGAAACCGCAAAGAAGATATCCCCCTTCTGATCGAACATTTTATTCAAAAATTCAATCGCTTAAATGATAAAGAAATCCAGGGCCTATCCCCAGAGGTCATGCCGGTATTTATGGCCTATGATTTTCCGGGCAATATTCGGGAATTGGAAAATATTATCGAATATGCCACCCTGGTATGCAAAAACCAGGTGATTGGAATCGACCATCTGCCGGACCAATTTTCCCAAAACGCCCGCATTCATCAACAATCAAAATTAGGGGATACCGGGAACCTCGCCTTCACCTGGAATGAGATGGAAAAGAGCTTTATTTATGAGGCCTTGCGCAAGAACAATTGGAACCGTTCCGCCACGGCCGC
>CAZHAH010000157.1:0-14285 GCA_964530095.1 uncultured Desulfobacteraceae bacterium
TTCTACAAATATTTGATAATATTTTATATGTGGGTCAGAACAGAATCACCCTGGGCTGGCAATAACCACACCTGATGCGGATATAAAGGGAATGGGCAAACTGCTTGAACCGATCTTTGAAGAATACCAAGTTGCCTTTGTTGACGGGGGTATGAAAGAGTTGGCGAGATCAGGCCAGCTTCTAAAATACTGGGATATCTTTATTGATCCAGAGGGTGTTGTGGCCAGGGATGTAACTGCTAAGTTTATCAACGGATATGTGCCTCTTTACAGAGATGAAGATCTCTATGATGATAGAATATTTGAAGGTGAAAAGAGTGCAAAGAAAAAGGAAGAACTCATTGAACAGATGAAAAAAAATATTCCCAAGACTTTCGAGCATATAGCCAACAAGGCTTTGAATCCAAAGAAAAATGGGGATGGGTATTGCGGAATTGAGGCGTTAGGAATCCTGAAGGCGGATGTGGATCAACTGGGTCTTCTCATGTCCTGCGGTTTAAAAAAAGAACGATTTACAATCTCCCGGCTCGCGACACTGAGTAGGCAACTGAATTTCTACTTTGCCGTTTACATACCACACCTCTTAAAAACAGATCCCGATTTCATGGATATCTATACTGTCTTTGCCGGGGGAGATGACCTCTTTCTTATTGGGCCATGGAATCGGATCGTCCAACTCGTTGAATTCTTACAGAAATCTTTTGCAAATTATGTCTGTCATAATGAGGAAGTTCATTTTTCAGCAGGTATTAGCCTTCAAAAGCCGCATACACCGCTGAACAAACTCTCTGATGCTGCGGAGGCTGCTATTCAAAAATCAAAGGACCAAGGAAGGAACAGAGTAACGCTTTTTTCTGAAACAGTCGATTGGGATGAATTTGTAAAATTAACAGAGATCAAAGATAAATTGCAGACATGGCGCGACAATGAGCTGATAAACAATGCCATGATATATCGTCTGAATGATTTCATTGGCATGGCTCAATTGGAAAGGAAGATAAGATCGGACGGTGAGGGAATTCATCTTGAAGATATGGAATGTTTAAAGTGGCGCGCACTTTTCAGTTACACAACGGCACGAAATGTGGGGAAAGGGTTAAAAGGAGAGAAAAAAGATGAAATGATACGTCAATTCTCTACGGTAGCGGTATGGCTTGAGGAATATGGTGGCAAGCTTAAAATAGCCCTATGGAATGTCATATATAACTACAGGTAAGGAGGAAAAAATGATCACTTTTTATAAAGATAGAGAGAAACGCATATTGGACCCAAAACTATTTTCAGAAGTTGCGATGGGGTGGGCAGAAAAGATTCATGCCCGTGGCGGCAGTGATGCAAATAAGCGTTCTCAGCTACGTAAGTTTTTTAATGAAGTACTCCGTCTCAATTCGCTTTCCAAAAGCAATTCCGGGGATTGGGACAATATTATTCCCTATATTAATTTGCTGATAGCCAAGGCGGCTTATGCACAGGGCAGGAAAAAGGTTACACAAGAATTTGCGGACTTGATTAAGAGCTGTATTAATGAGGTACACGAAGACAGGGATCTTGATGTTTTTGCAAATTTTTTCGAGGCATTTATGGGATTTTACAGAAAATACGGGGAAAATTAGGAGGGAAAACATGAAGCTACAACTAATAGATATTAAAGAAATTAAAGGTAGGATAGTATTGGAAAGCGGCCTCCACATTGGAGCGGGTGATACGGAAATGCATATTGGCGGCACTGATAACCCCGTTGTAAAGCATCCTCATTCCGGACTTCCATACATTCCCGGCTCTTCACTAAAGGGTAAGGTGAGGGCTCTGTTAGAGATGGAGAGCGGGTTGATGATCAAAACGGACGGTAAACCATTGCAGGCCAGCCAATTGACAGGATTGGAAGGTATACAGAAAGAAAAATGTACCAAGATTCTCAAGATTTTCGGTTCAAGCGGAGCGGATAGCGAAGAGGTTGCCAAACTAGGATCCACTAGGGTTTCTTTCGCAGACTGCCCTGTAAGCGATAGATGGCTGGAAAAGATTCGTGAAGAGCGGCTCGGCTTCTTTGAGGTAAAATCAGAAAATACTATCAACCGCATTCGAGGTACTGCCGAACACCCTCGATTTATCGAAAGAGTTCCGGCAGACACAGAATTTGAATTTACTGTCTGTCTAAAAATACTGGGTGAAAAGGACCATGAGCTTTTCGATTATCTTCTTCTTGGTCTGAAGCTTCTGGAAATGGACGCTCTGGGCGGGAGCGGGAGCCGGGGCTATGGAAAAATAAAATTTGATTTTGATGATGAAGGTATAAAGCAAATGTTTGGGCGTATTAAACCATTTGATAATGGAGGGAAATCGTCTTGAAGCTCTATGAAATAATACTCAAGCCACTGTCCGGCTTTGGAACGTCCCTGAAAGGCGATACACTTTTTGGTCATTTTTGCTGGCAGGCGGCATATGATTCCTCCCTGCTCAACGGCAGCCTTGAAAAATGGATTTCATGCTATGGTGAAAAGCCGTTCGTTGTTTTTTCGTCGGCATGGCCAAAAATCGAGGACAATGGAAATTTTTTTTACACCTTTAAAAGGCCGGATATGCCCATTTCTTTTCTTTTTCCAACATCCAAGAGGAATAAAAAAGAAGCAATCAGGCAGCTTACGGAAAATAAGAAAAAGAAATGGATGAAAGTAGATGAAAGCCTGTCGTTAGACTTAAATTTCGTTGAATATTTGACAAACAAGGATATCGTGGAAAAGGCGTACAAGCAGGCGACCGGTGATACAAGGCGAATGATGAAAGGTAAAAAGCATCAGGAATTTTATCGCGAATTCATTCACCAGCACAATACGATCAACCGTTTAACCATGACAACCGGTGAAGGAATGTTTGCGCCATATACGGAGACAAGCTTTTCCTATTATCCCGAAATGGAACTGGCCGTTTTTACACTGATAGATGAAGATGCGACGGACATTGAAAAAGTTCGCACAGCCTTTGATAATATTGGCAAATTCGGCTTTGGCAGGGATGCTTCAATAGGCTGCGGTCGGTTTGAATTGGGTGAGTCTGATGAACTTGCTTTACCTTCCGTTGAATCTCCTAATGCATGCTATGTCCTGGGGCCGGTTGTGCCGGATAAATATCTGTTCTCTGATCATTATTTTACACCTTTTGTCCGGTTCGGAAAACACGGGGATGTTCTTGCCAAATCAAGAAACCCTTTCAAGAATCCCGTACTCATGGCTGATGAGGGAGCGATATTTGTGACGGAGAACCCGGATGTTTTCAAAAGGCCATACACAGGCAAAGCAGTGTTCAATACTTCAAAAGTCAAGGAGCACACGGTCGTCCATCAGGGCTATGCTCTTTATCTTCCCTTCAGATTGGAGATGTGACATGAAAGGACCAGTTAAATTTTATATACGAACAATCTCACCCATACATATAGGTTGTGACGAGATTTATGAACCGACGGGCTTTGTTTTGGACGAAAATGCACGCCAAATGATTTTGCTTGATCCCCTTTCTTTCATTTCACAACTGGAGGATGCTGATAAGGTCGAATTTTCACGAATTTGTGCAAGGGGTACCGTCGATTCTATTCTGGAGCTTTACAATTTCATGCAGGGCAAGACTGCAGAGGGACGAATGGTAGATGTATGTCACGATTTCCTCGATCATTACAAACAGACGCTCTCCATACCGCTGAAAAATATAAGAAAAATTCAACAGAATTTGAATAATTTTGCCATCCCACGTACCGCCTTTCGCAGTGTCGACCAGCGGCCGTATATCCCCGGATCTTCTATCAAGGGGGCTCTTCGTACTGCATATTTAAACTTAATAGAGCATGAAAAAGAATTGTCGAAAAAAAGGAAAGAGCGCAATGCGAAGATTTTGGAACAGCGACTTATGGAATATAGTGGGATTCCCACCGACCCCTTCCGCATGGTCAAGGTGTCTGATTTCATGCCTGTGGGTGATACACGGACCCGAATCGTTTATGGCGTAAATGAAAAGAAGAAACCAACTGATCGCGATGCGCGAGGGTTGCCACTGATATTTGAAGTGGTGTTGCCGGGTTCCGTATTTTTAGGTACAATTGCCGTTGATTCGCCTTTGCAAGGATCGAGCATAAACAAGCCTGTTTCCATTGAAAAACTCTTGAACGACTCCACTTTGTTTTACACAAAAGAGAAGCGGCGAGAGGACAGAGAACTGGCGAACATCGGAATCGGGAATAATTCCAGCTCAACCCGGGTTCAGGATAAAAGAAATTCATTTCTGATACGCATTGGACGGCACTCCGGTGCTGAATCGGTCACTATTGATGGACACCGGGAAATTTTCATAATGGGTAAGAGGGGAGAAAAGAAATATCTCAATCATGCCACCACATTATGGCTTGCCTCTGAAGCAAGGAACCCGGATACCAGGAAGGATCTACAACCTTTCGGGTGGGTCCAGTTAGACAAATTGACAAAGGAATCATTAACAGAGTTTCAAACAAGAGAGGGGGACTGGCAAGAAAAGCAAGACAGAAATCTGAAGCTGCAACAGGCAGATGCAAAAAGAAAAGCTGACCTAAAACGGCAATCAGATGAAGAAGCAAAAAGGTTGGCCCTTGAGGAGGCGGAAAAGCGGAAAGAGGAAGAAGTTCAAAAGGCAGCGCTTGAGGCAATGTCTCCTCAGGAAAGAGATATTCAAACCATAAACGCCCCTGAGATTACGGAGAATCAAGTTGTTGAAATATACAATAGAATTGATGAATTTTCTCATGAAAATAAAGTAAAACTGGCTCAATCGTTGAAAAATTACTGGGAAGCTCGTGGTAAATGGGCAAAAAAGGATTGCTCGAAAAAACAGCATATAAAGGTTCAAAAAATCAAAGATATTCTTGAAAAAACATAGATTTTTGATCTGAAAACATTGAACGGTGGGGACTATGATGGATCATTTCAGCCCTAAACTTATGCTGGTGACACTCGGAGGTTCACCGGGACCGCTGATTAAAAGCATCGGAAAGTACAAACCGGATCAAATTATTTTTCTTGCCTCTCACGATTCCGTATCCCTTTCCAATGATATCTTAAAAGCTTTGGATTTCAGACCGGAAGTCAAATTTGAAATTACAGAAGATCCCAATTTGATGTTTGAGTGTTACAAAAAAGCCCGCTGTTGTGTGGATCGTGCCAAAAAAACGGGTATTTCCCCTAAAGACATTATGGTGGACTATACGGGCGGTACAAAAGTCATGAAAAACCAGGGGTCAGGTCTTCATTCTTGACATAATTTAATTGAGAGTGAAGAATGAAGACCTGACCATAGTTTCTTCGGGACTAAAATCTCGTGAGCAAAGAATATACGATCCGTTATTCGAGAACTGCGGAAGGAGATCTTCACGATATCTTCGATTATATCCATAGGGACAATCCTTCCGCTGCCTGATCCTTGCGTGAGACGTTTGATACCTGAATTTCAACTAAGGATATAGTACAATGAATGAAACAGAGAAACAGGTTGTTGGCCAATTTAAAAAGCTGTTAGCAAAAAAACTTAAAGAGAATCAGCTCAATATCGTTTTATTCGGTTCAAGGGCCAGGGGAGATGCCGCCCCGGACTCTGACATGGACATACTGGTAGTTCTTGATGATCTCGTTGAGGAAGCGCAGGATTATATTAGTGAATGTGCCTGGGAGGCAGGTTTCGAACATGGCATCGTAATTGTTCCCGTAGTTTATGACAAAGAAGAGTGGGAAAACGGGCCGGACAGGTTCTCTCTTTTGGCTCGTGCCATTGAAAAAGAAGGAGTACCCTTATGAAGCCGGAGGAAACTGAAGTCCTTATCACCTATCGTCTTGAACAAGCTCAAACCGCATTGGATGATGCCAGGTACCTTCTTGACGGAAAACGGAGTGCGCAGAGCATTATCAACCGCTCATATTATGCTATGTTTTATGCGGCCATAGCCCTGCTTCAAAAAATTGATGAAATACCCTCAAAGCATGCCGGTGTTATTAGCCTTTTCGACAGGGAATTCGTTAAAAAAGGGATTTTTCCAAAAGCACTCTCAAAGGATTTCCATAAAGCCTTTGAGCTTCGGCAAGTATCAGATTTTAGGACATCAAAACTACTGAAGAAGGAGCAGGCAGAACAGATATGGGGTAAAGCGGTTCAATTTGTTGATTCAATAAAGATATATCTGAAATTATGAAAGCAATAACCAAGAAATGGATCAAAAAATAGAGCAAGGTGGATATGATTAAGTCCGACCCGATAGTCTTGATTTGCACAGTAGGAGGGTCTCCACAACCGATTGTCACAGCCATTGATACGCTCAAGCCCATCCACACGGAATTTGTCTGTACCGACAAAGATCCAGGCACGGGTCAGCCCGGCTCCTGCATATGCATCACCGGGAGCGGATTGGTCTGCAAATCCAGCTCGGCGGTCAACACACCCGATATGCCCAACATTCCAACCCAAACCGGACTTCAGGAGGACCGGTACAATATCACCATCGTTCCAAGCGACGACCTGGACAGGGCTTTTTTAACGATCAGCAAAAAGTTGATCGAAATGGGCCGAAAGCATCCGGATGCAGCAATAAAGGCCGATTACACCGGCGGCACCAAAACAATGACCGCCGCCCTGGTGACCGCCGTGCTGGAGGCAGAAGGTATTGATTTGCAGTTAGTGACCGGAAATCGCCCCGATTTGGTTAAAGTTAAAAACAACACCCAGGCAGTTGTTTCGACAGGCATCGACACGCTCAGATATCAGAAGGCTGTTCAACCATTCCTGCTTTCATGGAACCGATTCGCCTATGCTGAGGCAGCCAAGGGACTATCTTCCATTTCTTCACCAAGAGACAGCAGGCTTAGAAACCAATATTTTCGATTAAGAGATGTAAGTACTGCCTTTGCGGCATGGGATCGCTTCGACCACCGCCAGGCCCTCGACCTTTTGGACAGCTATGCGCCCTCGGCCGGACCATTCTTGGGACCTTATCTTGGTGTGCTGCGAATTTTAACCACTGACGATCAAAAACAGGTACCAATGCAGATACTCGATCTGTGGAACAATGCTCACCGCAGGGCTGCCCAAGGGCGCTATGATGATGCCATGGCTCGTTGCTATCGAATAATCGAATGGACAGCGCAGTGGGTCCTCAATAAAAATCATGGTATTGAGACCGGCAACTTACGCTCTGATTTTGTTCCCTCGGAGCTGAGTATTCATCTCAACTCGAAAGGGAAACTTCAGGCAAGTTTAATGAATGCATGGGAATTGATTAGGTTGAAGCATGATGGTCCGGCGCGGGTATTTATTCAGGAACAAAATAGATCTCTCCTGAACCGGATCGAAGCGCGTAATAGTTCCATCCTGGCCCATGGGAAAACCCCTATCGATAAAGCTGGATGGCAGAAAATGGCAGATTGGATGGGAAAGGAGTTTATCCCGGTACTGATGAGTGAAGCTGGGACGGTTGGCATTCACAAGGTGCCGCAGCAGTTGCCTAAAGACACCGGTCCTTTGAAGCGCATGGATATCTGAACCGATTCAAAACAAATCGTTCTTTGACAATTTATTAACGGCAACGTTGCAGTGATTGAAAGGGGTCGCACCGATTCGTAGAATGCCTTTCGTTGAAACTATTGCGGAAGGTATTCACGAGGAGGTGCATCATGAAAGAGGCGTTTGAAAAACTGGCCGAAATCAGGCCCGGGCTGCCCGAAACGCCGGCAGTCCGAAAGGGCGAAGACGATTTTTTGACGGAAAAAGACCTGGTCCAGGCCAACCGGCAGGTGGCGCAAAACCGTCTGAAAATGGTCTTAGGCGAAATGGCCGAGCTTCAGCAGGAAAACCTGTGGGAGGATATCCTGGCATTGTTTTCACCGGTGGAGGAAAAGCTGCCTGAACTGGTGGAAGCGCAGTTGGATGTTCCCGTTAGGGAAAAGTTGGCTTTCGCCATGGGACAGCTGGGCCGGTTTGACGAGGCGATCGCCGAACTGACCCGGTGTATCGAGCTGGACCCGGAGCGCTTCAGCCTCCACAATTCCCTGGCCTACACCGCTTACAACTCCCTGTTTGCCGCAAAAAACCGCGAGGTGTTTTTAAGCGGCAAGCACCGCCACGACCGGATTGCGTTGGCGCATCGGCATTTCCGGCAGGCCCAGCGGCTCCGGCCCGACGGTGTGACCAACTTCTACCGCGAAGGCATGCTGTTTCACAAAATCGAACAGAAGGCGGACCAGGCCGTTCCATTGTTCGCCCGCGCTATTCAAAACTGGGACGCCACGACCGATGAAGAAAAAGAGCGGCGTCACCAGGAGCGAAAAAATTTTGTCAAGTCTTTGTATCAGGAATCCGCCACACTGTTGGCGACAGGACGTTTCCTGCCGGCCAGAAAGAGCCTGGAACGGTGCCTGGCCGAGGACCAGAGCAGCAATTATTTGTTCATGCTTCACAAGTATTTCGCCCTGGGCAAGGTGGAATACAACCTCGGTCGGTTGAAAGAGGCGCGTGACGCGCTGCTGTTTGCGGAAAATTGTCGCCGGGACAGAGAACCTGCCGATTTTGTATTCGAACTGCTTGCACGAGTATACTTAGCTGGTGGGGAGCCGGAAAAAGCCCTGAATGTGCTCGAAAAAATTCCCGAAAGATTTCGAAGGCCCTATTACAGGTGGACAGAGGCGGACGTGTGGTGCGCGCTTCAGAGATACGACCGGGCAAAGGCGGTATTGGCGGCCAGTGCCGAGTGTGACCGGCGTTCCCGGCACAAGAGCCTGATCCGCTTGGCAAAGATCGAATACCTGCTGGGAAACTTCGAGGCAGGCGCCCGGCATGCCGAGGCTGCGGACCGGTTTTTCCGTCACAACTGGAACAATGCCTATGGATATGGTCTTTTCTGGCAGGTTTTGTGCCTTTTCCGGTCCGGTTCGGCCCAAAAAGCCCGGGACTTGGCCCTGGAATTGAAAACCCATTTTGATCGATTTCCGAAACTGGACAAACTGTTGGCGTTGGTGGGGAGCGAGAAAGATGATCACACCGAATAAAAAAAATCAAAACAGTTTTTGGTTGGGAAATCCGGGGGACATCCCAATGCCGACCTGCTCCTTGGCCGCATCGAGCAGTTGCTGCTGAAAGGCCAACGCATCGATCGATTGCACGGGGCGTTAAAGCGAAGGGCCCTATGGGGGAAGCTGGATGCCGAATCCCAGGTGCGTTGGGCGGACGTCGCCCAGATGGCCGGAGAGACGGAAACCGCCCTCGAGGTACTGGCCGACGTCAATCGCAACCGGCCCGAACAAATCAATGCCTGGGAACGAAGGATCGGACTGCTTTCCATTCTCGGGAAAAGGAAAGATCTTGCAGCAGCTCTGGCCGAGGCGAGGACTGCTTTGGGCGAAGAGACTGTGGTGCGATGGGCACATATCCCCGTAGACGCCGAAGCGGTACCCGTAGACGATGTCGAGGAATCTTCAGCTGCGCCATTTGAGCGTCGCCAGGAGCGGATGGCGGCGCTTCATCGGTACCTGACGCTTTTTTCCGGGCGAGAGGACTGCTTTGCCAGGCAGTGGGCAGACCGTAAAAGCGGAAAGCATGGATATGTTCCGGTGAAAAATGCCTTGAGTCCCGCAGACCTGGAAGACCACCTCAAGGGTCGTAAAACTTACGGCATATATCTGATGCACGCAGACGGCCGGATCTCCGTCGCTGCCATCGACGGCGATATAAAAAAGAATTATCGCAAAAGCGAAATCACCGCCCGGGACAGGCAAAGAATCCGGAAGGAAGCATCTTACCTGATAACGAGAATCAAGGAAATGTCGGCCACCTTCGGATGCAGACCGCTGGTCGAATTCAGCGGCGGCAAGGGATATCACCTGTGGTTTTTCTTTAAATCCCCCACTGCCCCTGGACCCGTCCGTGAGGCGCTCGGGCGATTGATTAACACCTTGGCCTCTGACCTTTCGGTCTTCAGTCTTGAGGTGTTCCCCAAACAGAATCGCCTCGGCGGCAAAGGGTTCGGCAACTTGGTCAAACTACCGTTGGGGATTCACCGGTTGACCGGGAAACGCTCGTATTTCGTCGAGTGCACGAACCGTTCAGTTGACGCACAACTGGATTACCTGGCTATGGCTCGTTACGCGGACGCTAAGAAAATGGCTGAAGCGTGGGCTTCCAATAATGCGGCCGAAGTGCTCGTTCATCCCAGGATGAAAGCCTGGGCCGATGCGTTCCCGCAACTATACCGGTTGCAGACCCTCTGTCCGCCTGTGGGGCAGATCATTAGCCTGTGCATGGAAGGTGGCCGGGTATCATTAAGGGAGGAAAAGATTCTTTACCAGACAATCGGGTTTTTGCCGGAAGGCAAGCGCATGTTGCACCACCTGCTTTCCCAGGCAAGCGATTACAATCCCCACATGGTCGATTTCAGGCTGAGCCGGTTGCGCGGCACGCCCTTGGGATGCAGACGGATTCATTCAATTGCAGGTTTTAGCGGAGAATTTTGCCGCTTTACGGCAAAGGGTGACTACCTGCACCCGCTGCTACATATCGAAGGGTGGCGGGAACCGGCGCAGCCGGTTGCGGAAAAAACCGAAAACCTCTCATCTGCTTTGGTTCACCTGCAAACGGCCATTCGAGAAGTTGAACGGTTCATGAAATAATGGAAGCCGTGTATGTCATGGAGCCGGGCAGTTATGTCCGGCGAGAGGGCAATTCCCTTTCCGTTATGAAGGATGGTCGGCGAATAGAAACAATTCCCGCTGAAGACCTCAAGCGTATGGTGTTGGTGGGCAACGTGAATCTGACGGGCCCCGTTCTGGATTTTCTGATCCAAAAACGCGTAGAAACCGTTTTTATGACTTCGACCGGACGCTTTCGCGCACGCCTTGGCATCGACGAGCATCGCCATGTGAAGTTGCGCAAAGCCCAGTATATTCAGCTTGGAGACGGGCGGTTTGCTGCGGAAACCGCCCGTCGAATTGTGATGGGGAAGATGGCGAATATGTACAAGTTTTTACTGTTGCGGGGGCGGCACTACAAGTCCGACGCTCTTCGCACAGCGGCTGCCGGGTTGAAAGTTTTCCTCGCCCGATTGGAAAAGGAAACCGACATCGAGCGGATACGCGGGTTTGAGGGGGCCTCTGCACGACTTTATTTCCAAGTGTTTCCCGAACTGATTCAAAACGCTCGGTTTTCGTTCAACGGCAGGAACAGTAGGCCGCCCCTGGATCCGGTCAACGCATTGCTTTCCTTTGTCTACACGCTGCTTACAAACGAGGTGCTGTCCGCAATCAAAGCGAGGGGGTTGGATCCGTACATGGGTTCCCTGCACGAAATCAGCTACGGGCGGCCCTCTCTGGCATGCGACCTGGTGGAGGAGTATCGGTCGTTTTTGGGGGACCGGATGGTGCTGGGGCTGATAAACCGCAAGGCCATAGGCCCTGATGACTTCATTTACCGGCAGCCCAGGCAGGTGAGCTACCTCGACGAAAACGAAATGAAACAAAAACGGCCCGTGGAGATGAAACCTGACGTCGGCCGGACCTTCATCGCCGCATACGAAGAGACGATGAACAGAACCGTCAGCTGGGGAAAGGACAAAAAACAGACCACCTATCGCATGGTGATATTGGGTCAGGCCGGCGCCTTTGCCAATTATCTGCTTGACCCGCAAAAGGAGTACACACCGTTTGGTTGGGAGCCCTGAACATGTTTTACATGATCTGTTTCGACATCGTGGACAACCGAGACCGGTACCGGGTTGTGAAGGCGTTGAAAAGCCACGGCGTGCGGGTTCAAAAGTCCGTTTTCGAGTGCCCTAATCTCACCGAGGAGCGTTTTTTGAAGCTGAAAAGCCGCCTGGAAGACCAAATCGACCACGAGCAGGACTCGGTTCGCTACTATTTTCTGTGCCGGTCCTGCGTCGGGAAAGTGGAACTGTCTGGTGTCGGTGACCTTCCGGAAACCAGTGGATTCCAGGTGGTGTAAAGGCACCGCAACTGCTTGAAAATTAGACAATCCAGGCAATATTGAGGCTGCTAAGTTGGCAGGGGATCCACCGGAAAACAAAATGTTAGACATTTCATTAGGTTGTGCTTAAAAGGAGGCCGTATGAGGCACTCGGAAAATCGCCCGGGAGCAATTTTTAAAGAGGTGCACCGATTTGCTGCTGTAACCTATCGAAACAAAGAACAAAAAATAACCCGGGATCTGAACCAAAGACCCGATCAGAGGGGATTGCGACCGGCGATGCCGTCTAATAGTGAGTGGTTCATTTTTATCTGAACCAAAGACCCGATCAGAGGGGATTGCGACTAGGGATAGGGGTGTTTATTTTAAAATCGAAAATCGGGTTTGAATAACTGTAAATAGGGGACGTATTAAACTAATGAACTTATATGATGCTGCAGGAAAAGATCTCAGAGTTGATCGGAGTACGACAAAACAGGATATCTGAAATTATCGGAAATACCAATTTTGGTGAAATCGATAATTTGCTCTCTCAGGGCCACGACGTGGATTACATTACCACCTTTTTGAACCGGGAATCCGTTTGCCCGGATACCGGTGAAGCTCGTTCATTGCGGAAAAGCATCCGAAGACAGGCGGAAAAACTGGCGGCTGCGATTCAGGGCAAGGGTGAATATGCGCCCTTTGTTTTCAGGATATAGGCCATGTTTTATCTGGTTTCATACGATATCCCTGATGATCGCCGGCGAACCAAGCTGGCCAAGGCCGTGAAGGATTTCGGCGACCGGGTTCACTACAGTGTGTTCGAATGTATTTTAAGCAGAAACCTGCTGGATAAGATGGTTGCCAGAATTGAAAATATTGTTGAAGATGGCGAAGACAGTGTGCGCATCTATGCCCTGTGCGCCAACTGCACCCAGGCGATCAAGATCATCGGCACCGGCGAGGTGAGCCGGGAAGAAGACGTGTACATTGGATGCTTGGGGACGCCCTTGATTAACTGGGCTCATGGGAAGAATAATCCAACCAAAGGGAAAAAAGGGCAGTTTAAAATGGATTCAGCATATTGTTAATAAAGATGCTGATGTTTTGGACAAATCGATTAAAAATTTCATTGGCGCCGGTACAAGACAAAACATCGAGTGGCTATCGCCTACCGGAGGCAAAGATATGATTGTGTGTGCTCTTTCTTTTTAGTTTGGTCAAGGAGAATAGCCTGTGGCAAAAACCAATATCCTAATTGTCGTAAAGACCTACCCTGAGATTAGCCGCAAGTACACGGAAACCGTATGCACGGCCGGTATAATGGCTGATAGCAAAACCTTTGTCAGGCTGTACCCTATCCGCTTTCGATATCTCGAAGGATCCATGCAATTTAAAAAGTACCAATGGATACGAACAAATATCACTAAAGCCGCTTCTGATCCGCGACCGGAAAGTTACAATATAGCACCCGACTCGATTGAATTGGGCGATATGATTAAGGCAGGCAAAACCTGGGAAGAGCGCTGCGCATGGCTGCTAAATGAGAAAACGGTTTTCCCATCCGTTGAGGCGTTGCGTGTTGCTCAGGAAAATGAAGGCACTTCGCTGGGAATCGTAAAGCCTAAAATTGTCAATCGGGTCATTATCCGCCAGCGAGATTCAAAAGAAGTGAAGGAAGCGATCGCAAAAAAGGATAGCGAAGTCAACCAACTCGACCTATTTGAAGAAAAGAAAGACCTATATATTTTGCCCGTCAGGATCATGATTGAGTTTTTTTGCAATGATTCCAACTGCACCGGGCATAAAATGAGCATCCTAGACTGGGAATTTGGGCAGTTATATAGAAAGGTGATTAATAGCGTTGGTTGGCAAGAGAAAATTAAATCGAAAATATTGGACGAAATATGTGCAGAGAGCCGCGACACACACATTATATTAGGGAATATGGTTAGCCGCCCGCAGACCTTTTCTATATTAGGCTTTTTCTGGCCGCCAAAACAGCAGGGGCGACAAATGCCGCTATTCAGTTAAATTTGGAACAATATGTTCCACTTTCAGTCCGTTGCCGTCGAGTTTTCTGATTTCATCTGCCACTACTTTTCGATGGCACTTTTGGGGATTTCGTTCAAAACAGAGCAGGGCCACATTGCGGCCGCTATTTATGAGCGAGAGAATTTTAGCCAGATGATCAGTTTTATCTAAAATATTTTTTCCGTACTTTTGAAAAAAACGGTCATAGTTGCCAGATTTATAGAGCTCATCTCGTAACTCTTTGGAGGCACCCAATGCCTGGTAATTTAAATAGTCTATGCCTTTGTAATTAAGCGTTT
>CAZHAH010000158.1:0-14202 GCA_964530095.1 uncultured Desulfobacteraceae bacterium
AGACAAGAAATGTTTAGAAACAACTGCAGGAGGTGCAGTATGAGAAGGTATCCTACCATGTAAATCCTTTGTTGTGCCCTAAGTACTCTGGATCTATGAAAATAATTTTTTATTGGCTCCAATAATCGAAAAAGAGTTTTGAGGCTTACCCAAAATCCACGTTTAAATTCGGCTGAAAGTCTCGTTTTTTAAATCTTGGCCCCCACCATGTCTATTTTTAAGTTTGACCGGTAGTCGCTTCTGACTGCAAGCCAAATCCCAGTTCGGCCTATACAACATGTAGTGGTGTATTTTTCTTGACAAACAACCACCCTTACGCCATACAATATCTTCCAAAAAGCAATGTCTTATCTTTATCTTTTCTTATCTTTTTATCTTTTATCTTTTTATCTTTAAGGCGCCGTGCGCATGGAGTACGAGTACCAAATCCCTGGCGGCGAAGCTCAAACCATGCTCGATGAACTGTGTGAAAAACCCCTTATCGAAAAAAAAAGGTACAAGATCGACTTTAAAGGCCTCACATGGGAGGTTGACGAGTTTTTTGGTGAAAACCAAGGCCTGATACTGGCCGAAGTCGAACTGCAAAATGAAAATCAGCAATTTGAAAAACCGGAATGGATCGGTATTGAAGTCACGCAAGACGCAAGGTATTTCAACGCCAACCTGATTCGTCATCCTTATCAAATGTGGCGCAATAAGCCGTAACTTACCACTTTTGTTAAAAAATCCGCTTGCATTTCCCTTGACATCCACTGGCCTTGCACATTATATTTCTATTCAATAACAATTCCCATCCTAAGCGTCGCGTAATTCCTTAATTGGGCATCACCAAAATGAAAAACGGTTAGGGTAGAAAACAACATAATTCCAAGATTGGAATTATGGATTTCACGATATTTCCAATAATCAATAAAACCGAAAGGAAAAAAAGTGAAACCTGTCGCTCTTACCCAAATCAAGCATATCGGCGAAGCGCGCATGAAATTGTTAAATGCGCATGGGATTAAAACAATCGAACAGCTCCATCAAATTCCACTGGAGAAATTGGCCCAGATAAAATCAGTCGGCCGCCATTATGCCGAATTGATTAAGGGGGCGCTGAAAGAGTATTATCCTCGAGAAACCGAAGAAACCTCCCCCAAAAGCCCACCTTTGAAGGAGAAAAAAGGCAAGCAGATTAAACTAGATTTACGCAAAGAGATTAAAAGACTCAATAAGCGCCTGGACCGTACGATTGAAGATCTAAAACCCCTTTGGAAAAAGAAGTATCTGGAATCATTTATCGACTTAAAGAAAAAATCGAATACGCTTAAGGCAACGCTCAAAAAAGCGGCTCAAATGGAATCAGACCTCCCCCAAAAAACGAAGAAAAAGGTCATCAAAGAAGCGAGCGCCTTGAGAGCGAGCCTAAAAACCGTCGCTAAAAAGCCAAAAACGAAAAAATACAAAACAATCGCACGGGAAATCCAATCCTTTTCCAAGCGGCTGCGAAAAATAAGTACCTGATCTGACGCATCCGGCTACCTTCTGCGACGAGGGCTTGCTGTTTGTTCTCTTGGGTACGCAAAAATAACATGCGTTGTACGGATATGGATCCACAAATTCTGAGATTTTACTCCAAATGAAGCTCCTAATCTTGGGAGATATTCATGCAAACTATCCTGCCTTAAAAGCGATACAGAACTATGTGCATAACATCCGATTCGATGGAATCATCAACACAGGTGATTTCATGGTTTATGGCACCAATCCCAATGAAACCATCGCCTGGTTTCGTAAAACGGAAAATTCCATTTCTGTATTGGGCAATACGGATAAACGTATCTTGAGGATTTTAAAGGGCAAAAAATTAAAAAGACCCAAAAAAGAAGAAAAGCGGGTGATGTATTTTTGGACCGCCCAGATCCTAAACGATGAAAATATTAACTATCTCAAATCATTACCTAAAAAAAATGAGATCTTTGGGGGAAGTGTTCGCGTCGGTATATTTCATGGGACTTTTTTAAAACCAAATGAATCATTGATGCCGGCTGACGACAAAAGCCACTTCAAACAACTGGCGCACGCCTCACCCTATCAGATTCATATCATGGGCCACTCCCATATTCCCTTCTATGAATTTGTCGATGGCGTTCATTTCATAAACCCGGGTAGTGTGGGGCGCATGTTTGATGGTGATCCGCGCGCCTCCTTTGCAACGCTGGACATTTCCGCTGACGAGATATCCGTCGCCCATTTTCGGGTGGCTTATCCTGTGGAAGAAGTGATCCAGGATCTTAAAAAACACAATTTGCCGGAAATTTACGGAGAAATGTTCCGAGTTGGGAGGAAATTAAATTAGGGATCGGACCGGCTGTTTTAAGAGGCAAACGAACATGAAAAGAACAAATGAACCACTGGAGAACATTAAGGAACTGGAAACGCGCGTAGAAAGTCCCATGGTCCAAATCGGGGATGTGGTCAAAAAAGTCGAAACAAGGGTAAAATCGGCCAAACCCGACAAACGCATCCGCAAACTCCTTAAAATCCTTAATAAGAAAGATAAAGAAGAAATCGTCACCTCGGCTTTAGAAAAATATTATAATTCGGAAGAACTCCAACCGTATCAGGCCGAGCTGATTAAAATGCAGGCCCATCTGGAACGTACGCGCAAAAAAATGGTCATTCTTTTTGATGGCCGGGACGCTTCCGGCAAAGGCGGTACAATCCGCCGCGTCACCCGTTACATGAATGAAAAGAAATGCCGCGTTGTCGCATTAGGCAAACCGAGTGAACACCAAAAAACAGAACTTCACATCAAACGCTATATCGAGCACTTCCCCCATGCCGGAGAGATTGTATTATTTGACCGCAGCTGGTACAACCGCGCCATGGTGGAACCGGTGATGGGATTCTGCTCCGCAAAACAATATAATAGATTTATGAAAAAAGTGGTTCCCTACGAGCAGAATTTCCTGGAGGATGAGGGCCGGACCGTCTTAATTAAGCTTTATTTTTCGGTCAGCAAGGAAGAACAGGCGCGACGTTTCGAAAGACGCAAAAACGATCCTTTGCGACAGTGGAAACTATCCGAGGTCGATTTGCAGGCCCAAGAGTTGTGGGACGAATTTACCGAAAAAAAATTTATGCTGATTAAAAAGACGCACACGAAACAATCACCCTGGTGGGTCATACGCTCCGATGACAAGCACTTGGCGCGCAGGGAAACCATGAAGGTGATCCTCAATTCGGTGCGCTATCGCGGAAGAGGCCGCAAACTCAATATTAAGCTGGACCCGAATATTGCCATACCGGGTGATATCGAGCTACAATTAATGAAAGCGGAACTTAAGAAATATGGAAAATCATTGGCATGATAAACTAGTGTCTTATCCTGCTCTTAGATTATCCGTGAACTGTGTATGAAGGGAGGAGAAAATGGCTAAGGCGAAAAAAAAGAAACCCAACCCCAAAGACACCAAAAACAAGACCAAAAAGGAAATTTCAGTCAAGGGCGCCAAGGTCGATAAGGCAAAGAAAAAAGGGAAGAAAAAATTAAAGGCTAAATTATCCGAACACACCGCCTTTAAAAATAGAGCCAAACCCAAAAAGAAAGGCCGCAAACCGGTCTGGGTTAAAAGGTTCACCCTCCATTATGAGGAGGAGATTCACAAACTGCAAATCGAACTTTTGAAGATGCAAAAGACCATCAAGGCCAAAGGATTGCGTTTGATGATGTTGTTCGAAGGTCGCGATGCAGCCGGAAAAGGGGGTACGATCAAAAGAATCATTGAGCACTTGAATCCGCGCGGCTACCGGGTTGTGGCGCTCCTGGCCCCGGACGAGACCGAACGAACCCAGTGGTATTTCCAGCGTTATGTACAGCATTTCCCTTCAGCGGGCGAGATTGTCCTGTTCGATCGCAGCTGGTACAACCGCGCCATGGTGGAACCGGTGATGGACTTTTGTACCGATGAGCAAAACAAGCGCTTTCTAAAGGATGTGCCCTTCATTGAAGAGATGATGGTCAAGGACGGGATTCAGTTGTTCAAGTTTTTCTTTTCCGTTTCCAAGGACGAACAGCTGCGCCGCTTTGATTCAAGAGAAACGGATCCGTTAAAGCAGTTTAAGATATCACCGGTCGACCGCTTGGCCCAGGACAAATGGGACGATTACACGGTGCGCAAGTTTCAGATGCTGAATGAAACCAATCGGACGCTTGCCCCCTGGAGCATCATTCGATCGGACAACAAAAAATTGGCCCGACTCAATTGCATCAAACACATCCTGTCGCAAATCGACTACGAGGGCAAAGCCCCCGATGAAGAACTCCAAATCGATCCGGATATTTTGATTTCGGGTATCGATGAAATCAGATTTATGGAAGATAATCTGTTGAGCCCCCTGCAGCTACCTGGATAAGCAAAGGAGGATGCCTCACTTGGGCGGCGCCTGCGACCGCCTTTCGACTCGTCTCTTCGTGGAAATAAAGGATTTCCCTCTGTGAGCAACTCGAAAAAAATCGATCTTGATTCGCCCCAAGCCTTGATCAACCGGGAGTTAAGCTGGCTCGACTTTGCACGCCGCGTGCTGGCGCTGGCAGAATCCCCGGATTTGCCTCTGCTTGAAAGGGTAAAATTCGCCGGTATTATGGGAATGCTCTTTGATGAATTCGCCATGAAACGGATGGGCGGGCTGAAGCGACAGCTCCAAAAAAAGAAAATGAAACGGTCACCCGACGGGCTCACGGCCCAGGAGCAACTGCGGGCTTGTCGCAAAACACTCCATCGACAGACGCGGATGGTTTTGAAACTGGTGCGAGATGAACTCCGCCCCGCTTTGGCCGCCGCAAAGATTCCTATTCTGGATTACAAAACGCTTAAAAAACAGCAACGCAAACAGATGCAAACCTATTTCCGCAACGCGGTCGAACCCATTTTAACACCACTTGCGGTCGATGTATCCCATCCCTTTCCGTTCATCAGCAATCTGGCTTTGAACCTTGCGGTGGTGGTTAAGGAAACCAAACAGCAACGTGACCGTTTTATCCGCATCAAAGTCCCCGCAAACCGCCCCCGCTGGGTGCTGCTGCCGGATGGCAGCGGTTATGTTCCTTTAGAGCAGATAATCGCTTTCAATCTCAAGCGGTTGTTTCCCAAAGCGATGCAAATAAAGCACTATTTCTTTCGCGTCACCCGTGTCGCCAAGGATGATCCCTGGGAACAAACAGATCTGGATGAAGATGAAGCCGGCGTTGTGCCGGGGCGTCTCATTGCCATGGTCTCGGCCGAATTGACGGCCCGCAAGTTTGCCGGGATTGTACGCCTGCAGGTGAGCGCCTATATGCCCAAAAAACTCCAGGGCTGGATTGCCAGCCAGCTTCAAGCGGATCCGCAAGACATTGAACCCATCCAGGGGTTACTGGGTCTGACGGATTTGATGCATTTTCAGGTTGATGACCGCCCGGAATTGCATGATCCACCGCATAAACCCGTATCCCACCCCCGCCTGCGGCGGTTGGACTGGAGTGACACAGGGGCGATTTTCACCGAAATTCGGAGCGGTGACATTTTGCTGCACCATCCTTACCATAGTTTTGACGGTTCTGTTTTACATTTTCTTGAGTCCGCCGCTGTCGATCCACACGTTCTGGCAATAAAGCTGACCATCTACCGCACCAGCAGTCATTCGCCCATCATTCAAGCACTGATGGAAGCGGCCCGCCAGGGTAAACAAGTAGCCGTGATGGTGGAGATTACGGCCCGCTTTGATGAGGCCCCCAACATCGCCTGGGGCCGGCAGCTTGAACAGGTCGGCGCCCATGTTGCCTACGGGGTGGAACGATTGAAAACACATGTTAAACTGGCCCTGGTCGTCCGGGAAGAAAAAAAAGGTATTCGCCGCTATGTGCACGTCGGCACGGGAAACTATCACACCGTCACCGCCCGAATTTATGAGGATATGGGGATACTCAGCAGCGATCCCGAACTGGGTGCGGATGTGGCCCGCTTATTCAACGAATTGACCGGCGCCATGCCGCCCTCCGGCTACAGCAAACTGATGGTCGCGCCGCACAGTCTGCGTGACCATTTCACGCGCTTGATTCGGCGTGAGGTCGAACATTGCCAAGCAAACCGCCCTTCCGGCATTTGGGCCAAAATGAATCAACTGCAGGACGTGCGCCTCATTCGTGAACTCTATCGGGCCGGTCAAGCGGGCGTTCCCATCTGCCTGAATGTAAGAGGACTCTGCGGCTTGCGGGCCCAAGTCCCCGGTCTGTCGGAGAACATCCGCGTTTACAGCACCCTGGGACGTTTCCTGGAGCACGCACGCATCTATCGCTTTGAAAATGGCGGCCGACCGGAATTCTTCCTCGGTTCGGCCGATTGGATGCGACGCAACCTTGATCGCCGCATGGAGACGATTATTCCGGTGAGCGGTCTAGAATTAACGCAAGAATTGGAGCAAGTCCGTCATATTCTCGACAACGATAATTGTTCGGCTTGGGAGATGCAATCCGATGCCGGCTATATACGCCGAACGCCCCAAAAAGGCGAAGAATACCGCGATGCCCAAGGTGTATTTATCCAGTATTACCGCCATGGCCGATAATCGTAAACGTATTCTAAAACCGTATATCGAAAGAGACTCACAGCATGCCCCCTATTTTGAAGTTTGAGCTGCCTGACGGGTATGACGGCGATCAGCTGATCCGCGAACTTAGACAGGATTATGCGATCAAAAAGGAACCGCCGCGTGATGCGGGTTTTATCATTTACGATACGTTTGACTGGCGCCTGTTTAACAAATCGCTTTTTTTATATTCGTCAGAGAACAAATTGTTTTTGCGCAAACTGTTCCAAACCGAAATAGTCCACAGTCATGAATTCAGCGCATTACCTGCTTTTATAGAGGATTTTCCCGCTGGTGGATTAAAAGCAGTGTTGGCACCGATTATTAAAGCCCGGGCGCTTTTAAGGCTCGTTGAAGTGCATGGCTGCTCAACACTTTATCGTATTTTGAACCCGGATAAAAAAACAGTGGCACGACTGATTCACGAAGAATTTAGACCTTCCCCCAGCAAAAATGCGCCCGCCCTGGCAACCCAGTTCGGTGCCGGGTCCGTTAAAGGATACCCCAAATATTATCGCAATCTGACCCAACGACTTCAGCAGGCCGGTCTAAAAATGAGCCAGGAAAATATCTACTTCAAAGCGCTCCGATCGGTTGACAAAAAACCGGGCGAATATTCGGCTAAAATAAATCTCAAGCTTGACCCCGCAATGCGTTCAGAAGAGGCGACAAAAATCATTTTGCGTTTTTTATGGCAAATTATTAAGATCAATGAAGCCTACCTTGCCAGGGACATTGATACGGAATTTTTGCACGATTTCCGAGTCGCTATCCGCCGCACCCGATCGGCTCTGGGGCAGATTAAGAATGTATTTCCACTGCAGACGACCGAACGCTTTAAGAAAGATTTTGCTTTTGCGGGCAAGTTGTCGAACCGGTTGCGGGACTTAGATGTCTATCTCCTCAAGCACAATACCTACAAAGCCATGCTACCCGCGTCCCTGCGTGATGACATTGATCCTTTTTTTGTCTATTTGCGGGAAAAGCGATCCCAGATTTTTCAGGAAGTCATCCGCGGCCTGGCGTCTAAAGCCTATAAGCAAATCATAAAAGATTGGGAGGTATTCTTAAAAAGCCCGCCTGATGATCCCCCGGAAGCTGCCAACGCGCGTGTTCACATAGCGGTTCTGGCGCGCAAACGGATTATTAAAAAATATCGCACAATCATTAAAAGCAGCCAACTGATCCTTGAAAACACCGATGACACGGCCATGCATGTTTTGAGAATTGAATGCAAAAAACTGCGCTATCTGATGGAGTTCTTCTCCAGCCTGTTTCCTCGCTCGAAAATGAATGCGTTGATTGGACAACTGAGGAAATTACAGGATCATTTAGGCGATTTTCATGATATCTGTGTCCAGCAGGAATATCTTTTAAACATCAGCGACGAACTGCCCATCATCGATCGACAGTCTAAAAAAGCGCTTGTGGCGATCGGCAGTCTGATAGAAACCTTGGATGGAGAAAGAAAGATCATTAAGGATGCATTTGCAGAAACATTTGCAGAATTTGCAGCACCTGAAAACAGTCGTTTATTCCGAAAACTCTTTGCTAACAAATAAAGGAATCCTGCTCCATGACCACCTTGGCGCTTTATAGTAATAAAGGTGGGGTCGGGAAGACCGCCGCCGCGGTAAACTTATCCTACCTGGCAGCCCAGACCGGCGCTAAAACCCTCATCTGCGATCTCGATCCGCAAAGCTCGGCCACATACTACTTTCGGGTTAAGCCTAAAATTAAATCCGGAGCAAAAGGGTTTATTAAAGGCGGCAAACCGATCGACAAGAGCATTAAAGGTACCGATTATGAAAATTTGGATCTACTGCCGGCGGATTTCTCGCTGCGAAATTTAGATGTAACCTTAGACAAATTAAAGCATTCCAAACAAAGGCTGCCTAAAATTCTAAAACCGCTTAAAACCGAATATGATATTATCATCCTTGACTGCCCGGTCACTATCAGTGTTCTGGCAGAGAATATACTCAACGCCGCCGATTACATCTGTGTTCCCCTTATCCCGACGACCTTATCGGTTCGAACCCATAGACAGTTACGCGCCTTCTGTAAAAGAAATAATTATGACCTCGCTAAACTTTTTATCTTTTTTTCCATGGTCGATGGACGTAAGAAAATGCACTCCGAATTTATGACTTTGGTGTACAAAGAATTTCAGGGCATATTAAAAGGTCCGATTCCCTATTTGGCGCAGATCGAAAGGATGGGTCTTGAGCGAGAGCCGGTGGTGGCCTTTGCGCCCGAATCCAAGGCTTCGAAATCTTATCAAACCTTATGGAGTCAAATTCAAAAAACCATTCGTATTCCGAGCCATTATAACCTTAACAGATTAACATAAAAAGGAACGGAAGATTATGCGAGTAAAAAAACTATTGAAATCCAAAGGACACGAGGTGTACAGCACCTCACCGGACACAACGGTTTACGATGCCTTGAAGGTAATGGCCGAAAAAGAGATCGGTGCGCTTGTCGTGCTTGAGGAGGGAAAAATGGTGGGGATCCTCTCTGAGCGGGACTATGCCCGCAAGGTGATTCTTAAGGGCAGGGCCTCCAAGTATACGCTGGTGCGGGATATAATGTCCTCCAACGTTATTCACACCAGCCCTCAAGCCAAGGTTGAAAAGTGTCTCTCTTTGATGACCAAAAATCGCTTTCGCCACCTGCCTGTGCTGGAAGATGAACGGCTGGTGGGAATCATTTCTATTGAAGATTTAAAAAGGGTTTCGTAGTAAGCGCATATGATTCGTTAGGCGGCCTCCACAATAACCAGTTTTTCCTCCCCCATTTCAACGACTGTTTTGGCCATGCGGCGGCTGTAATAGTATATACGTTTGAGCTTTTCAATGATTTCAACTTCTACGCTGTAGGCCTCGAATTTCCCGGAATCTTCGCTAACGAGCCGTTCGGCTTGATGCCATTGGGCTTTTTCGACCAATCGGTTCAGATCGACTTTCATGGAGATGACGCGCATGGCAAAATCTTTATCTTCTTCGACCACTGCCCTCACGGAAGCTTTCAACGCATCCGATACAACCACATGGAGGGTGTTCATCACCTTTTGGGTCGCTGCGCTTATTTTGAAATCTTTCTCAATCCGCTTCAGTCCCAGATCCACCATATTGACTTCTAAAACGTCGCCGATGTTCTCCAAGTCATTGACGGCTCCCATGAGCCTAACCATTTCTTGGGTTTGGTGTTCATTCAATTTGAGCTGGCTGACGCTCGCCAGATAATTGACAATATGTTTGTATAAGACATCGATCTCCTCATCCATCGCCCGCACAGCCAGTAGCGATTCCCTGTCCCCTGTCAACAGGGCCGGCATCACAGCAGTATGCATTAAATCCACTCTTTTTCCCATGCGTTTGATTTCGTGCTGGACTGCATCCAGAGCCAGACTGGGTGTATAGTACAGCATTTCATTCAAATATTTGGGTTGGATCTCCCCCGTTTCATCCATGGGCCTGTCCGGGACTATCCAATAGACGAATCGGGCAAAATAAGTGATGAAGGGAAGGAAAATGAGGGCTATCCCCACATTGAACACGGTGTGCGCATTGGCAATCTGGCGCGGCAGCACCGCGCCGGCGGCCTGTAGTCCCGTAAGACCTTCTGCCGGGGAAGGGGAAATATAAATGATAAACTTTGCAAACGGTCCGATAAAAGGCAGAATAACCAGGACGCCCAGTATCTTGAATAAAACGTGACTCATGGCTACCCGGACTGCCTCGCGTGGTTTACCGAGAGAGGCCAAACCGGCTGTCACACAAGTTCCGATATTGGCCCCCAGGGCCAGGGCGATTCCAGCCTCCAGGGTAAGCAACCCCTGCATCGCCAGTACGATCACCACTCCCATCGATGCGGAACTGGATTGAATCAGCGCCGTAAAAATTGCAGCCACCAAAATACCCAATATCGGATTGGACATATTGGCCATCAGATCAATAAATGGCTGATAAGTTTTAAGGGGATGCATGGCATCTTTCATCACTCCCATACCAAAAAAGATCATCCCCAACCCCATAACCATATACCCGTATTGCTGATATTTTTCCCTCTTGGCGATAAAGAGCATTCCAAAACCGACTGCAACCAGAAGCAATGCATACTTGGTCACCTTAAAGGCGACGATCTGGGCTGTGATGGTCGTACCGATATCGGCACCTAAAATCACGCCAATCGTTTGCGAAAGCGACATCAAGCCCGCAGTTACAAAACCGACCAGCATTACGGTGGTGACCGAGCTCGACTGAATAACAGCCGTTACGATCGCCCCTGTAATTAGCCCCACGATACGGTTATTGGACAACACCGCCAGGATATCCTTCATTTTTTCTCCAGCCACATTCTTTAAAGCATCGCTCATTCTTTCCATTCCATAAAGGAAAAGCGACAACCCACCCAGCAGCCCTATGCACAGGAAAAACCAGCTGATATCACCTGCTTTTGTTGCGCTTTCGGCTTGGGCCGAACAGGGGGCCAACACCATCCAGATAAACAATCCGATTAACCCCACTTCCAATTTCCGATTCGAGTTCATCAGTTTCATCGGGCAGCTCCATTCGTTAGATGAAAAAGTTTGTTCTTAATCTCTCGCAGGTGATTTGACGACGGTTACCGCAATGGGGGACAATTGCACGATCCGCTCGGCCTTTGACCCAAGCAAAAAATGAGATAGTCCGCTGCGGCCATGACTGCCAACGATAATCATGCTGGCCTTTTTCAATTCCGCAACCTCCACAATTCTGGTTACCGGTGTTCCCACCACCAAAAGCGGGGTAGCTTCTTTAATCGAAGTCTTGTCCGGATACGCTTGACGCATTTTATTTAGAAAGTTTTGCATCATTTCTTCTGCGACCTCTTCCAAGGTTTGGAGGAATTTCTTGTCTTTCGCTTTCTGGGCATAAAACCCCGGTGCATCGGCGGGATCATGGATAACATGCAGCACGATGATCTGCGCCTTTAGGCATTCTGCCATATCTCCGGCAAAAGACAGCGCCTCTTCCGAGAATGGGGAAAAATCTACCGCAACCAGTAGAATGCATTGATCCAATTTTTTAAGCATGGTCATTTCTCCTGAGATGGACAGGGGTGCATGTTTACTGAAAAGTAAACCTTCCAGTTAACTGCCATAGGGGTGTTAAAACATCAATAGCAAGGGATTAGAATAAGGATGGGTAATCCAGTTGAATAAGCCGGATTACCCATGCAATTTCTTCCATCAATGCACGGTTACGCTATTTCTTCCCCTTTGCCTTTTTTCCTCCCTTGGCTTTCTTTGATTTCTTTTTTTCTTTTTTCTTGGCCTTTTCCTTTTTTTTCGCCTTCGCCTTTGCCTTCTTCTTTTCTTCCTTTTCTTTGGCCATGCGTGTCTCCTTTCTGCTTCCCGATTCGGTTAATATTCAGAAGGACGGTCTCCTTATGCCGACCTTCCCGCTTATAGTGTTCAGGTCAGCCCTCAGATCCGGCTGCCCCTCACAAAACAGAATACTCGTTTTGGTTTAAAGTGTCTCCAATGGTCTGGTTGCGGTCGTTACCGATTTAATGCTCGTATCGTTACCCCTGTGATTCAGGAGGTATACTTCTTTGGGAACTCAAAGAATTTTACTTTCCCGCGATGTTTCCAGATGTTGGCCCAGGATGAAATGCTCAGTTCAATGCAGCAGACGCCACTGGTCGGGATATTGCTGATAGGAGAGTCGCCGGCTAAATTGGCCAAGGAAGTCAACCCCGGGTTGTGGCTGATCAACATCGCTTTGGTAACCTGATCATCGATTTCGGCGATGATGTGGAGTAACTCATTTTCACTCGCTGCATATACAGATTCGTCATATCGAATTTTCTCAAGAGGGTAATTCATTTGATCCGAGATGATTCTGGCCGTCATTGAGGCTCTGGCGGCCGGGCTGGAGATGATGAGGTCGGGCTTTGCATCTAACTTTTTAAGGATTTTCCCCATAAGCGGGGCATTCTTGCGGCCCCGTTTGTTGAGAGGTCTTTCAAAATCGTCCAGAGTTGGATATTTCCAACTCGATTTGGCGTGTCTGACCAGATAAAGGATTTTCACACTTACCCTCCCCAAATTGTGAAAATTCTATAAAAACGTGGGAGTTAGCAAATAACCCTATTACAGCGGGGCCGGTTTGTGCAACCTATTTTTTTTATCCGCTACCCGGCCGCACTTTTTACAGACAAATTTTGGATTTCTGACAATATCTGCAAATTTGTCAAATTTTTTGGAAATGTCATTTTCCCTCCATTTGCAAAGCCGTTTCTCTTTTTTAGCCATTTTCTTCACCTTTCTCTCATCTGGCTTTAGCGCACTCTTTTCCGACTGTCGGCCAGCAAGTCCGTCAGTTTCCCGGCCGGGTTTTCAAACCGGGCCAGAAATATCATGGCGGCAATAATGTAAGGTTTGTAGCTGGCCTGTATATAAAGCGGATCTCGATACCGATCGAATACCGACGCGGCCACTTCTCCGGACTGGCAGCTGACACCACTGATATCGGCCGGCAGGCAATGCAGGTAAAGGGCTTTGTCCGCTTTGGTCCGCTGCATCATCTCTTCGGTGCATTCCCACTGTTTAAACCCGGCATTTTGAGCCAGAAGTTCTTTTTCAAGGGCGTCAATAGCACCCATATCCCCTTGGCCGTATAACTCGGTCCGCTTTTCCATGGCGGCAAATGACGCCCAGCTTTTGGGGTAGACGATGTCAGCCTCATCAAAAGCCGCTTCCATGGAATTGGTTTTGGCAAAAGAACCCCCTGACCGGTCGGCATTTTCAACGGCTACAGCTTCTACCTCCGGCATGATCTCATATCCTTGCGGGTGCGCCAAAACGACTTCCATGCCGAATCGGGTCATCAGTCCGACGATTCCCTGGGGAACGGATAGTGGTTTGCCGTAGGAAGGCGAATAGGCCCAGATCATACCGATTTTTTTGCCACGTAATTTTTCAACCCCACCAAAATGCGTGATCAAATGAAGGGCGTCGGACATGGACTGGGTGGGGTGATCAATGTCGCACTGCAAATTTACAATGGTCGGGCGCTGTTCAAGAATACCGGCGTTATGACCCTGCTCAACGGCTTCGGCCACTGCGCGCATGTACGTGTTCCCTTTGCCAATATACATGTCATCCCGGATACCGATGACATCGGCCATAAAAGAGACCATGTTGGCGGTCTCCCGCACAGTTTCACCATGGGCGATCTGGGATTTGCCTTCATCCAAATCTTGAACTTCAAGCCCCAGCATATTACATGCACTGGCAAAGCTAAAACGGGTGCGCGTGGAATTATCCCTGAAAAGAGAAATTGCCAGGCCGCTGTCAAACACGCGGGCGGAAATATTTTTTTGCCGCAATCCTTTGAAAATTTCCGCCACTGCAAAGACAGCGGCCATCTCATCATCAGACCGTTGCCAGGTCAGCAAAAAATCGTCCCGGTGCATCCTGCGGCAATCCAGCCCTGAAACGGTTTCAATTGCGTTGCGAACCGCATTTAAATCCATACTGTTCTCCCTAACCCGGACGAGCCGGAACCAAAAAGGCTGGCTCGGCCGGGAATATCGAAT
>CAZHAH010000159.1:0-14192 GCA_964530095.1 uncultured Desulfobacteraceae bacterium
TATGAACCTTTTTACTTAGCCATCTCTTAAGAATTCTCGACTTTTTATGACGTCATCAACTTTAATGTAAAAGGAGAAGAACCTATGGCAGATAAAACGGAACGACTGACAAAACAACGACTCCAACAGATACCGCAGGCACCCTATAATATTACGCCTGCCTTTATCCGTGAGGCTTCCGGAGCCATAATGATCGATGTGGACGGTAACGAACTGATCGACTTTTCGGGAGGGATCGGGGTCAACAATGTGGGACACTGTCACCCCAAAGTGGTGGCGGCCATCCAGGATCAGGCCGCAAAATGCATCCATACCTGTTTTCATGTGGCCATGTACGAGCCTTATATCGACCTGGCGATTAAACTGAATGAATTGGCTCCGGGTGATTTTTCCAAGATGACCCTGTTTGCCAACAGCGGAGCCGAAGCCGTCGAAAATGCAATCAAGGTCGCCCGCTATGCGAAAGAAAGGCCGGCTGTTATTTGCTTTGAAAACGGCTATCATGGCCGCACCCTTTATACCCTTAGCCTGACCAGCAAAATTAAACCCTATAAACACGGCTTCGGACCGTTTGCGGCCGAAGTCTATCGTACGCATTATGCTTATTGTTACCGTTGCCCGTTCGGTTTGACGTATCCGGCCTGTGATATTGCCTGTGCGGATTATCTGGAAGAATTCTTTATCTCGCATGTGGCGCCTGAATCCACGGCGGCGATTATTGCAGAACCGATCCAGGGAGAGGGTGGTTTTATCACTCCCCCGCCGGAGTATTTTCCGAAGCTCCAGAAGATCGCTCAAAAATACGATATTGCCCTCATTATTGATGAAGTACAGACAGGCGTGGGGCGTACCGGCAAATTTTTTGCCATCGAGCATTGGGGCGTCGAACCCGACCTGATCACCTCGGCCAAAAGTTTGGCGGGAGGCATGCCTTTGAGCGCCGTCACCGGGCGTGAAGAAATGTTCCAAAAGATACATGTGGGTGGACTGGGAGGAACATTTAGCGGAAATCCGGTCTCTTGTCGTGCAGGGTTGGCCGTCCTCGATATTTTATTGGAAGACGGCCTCCTTGAGCGGGCAGAGACGCTGGGACAAGAGATTTTCGAACGATTTGCGGAATTCCAGCAAAAATACGAAGTCATCGGTGATGTGCGTGGCAAGGGACCCATGCTGGCGATGGAACTGGTGCGCGATCGGGAAACGAAAGCACCGGCCAAAGAAGAAGCGGATCAGCTGGTAAAGCGTTGCTATCAAAAGGGTCTGGTGCTGCTTTCGTGTGGGAATTTCGGGAATGTCATCCGCACCTTAATGCCGCTCGTGATTACGGATGAGCAGTTGCAGCGGGGGCTGGCGATACTAGATGAATCGCTCCAAGAAGTGTCTAATGGAGAAATATAATGAGCGGATTCGATGGATTCCCTAAAGAGACGATAAAATTCTTTACGGCGTTGGAAAAAAACAATACCAAAAGCTGGTTTGAGGCGCATCGGGCCGATTATGAAAATTCTGTACAACAACCGTCGAGGGAATTTGTGGCGGCTATGGGGGAAAAACTAAAAAGAATTTCCCCCAAAATTAACGCCATTCCCAAAATCAATCAAAGCCTTTTCAGAATCCATCGGGACACCCGCTTCAGCAAAGATAAGCGTCCCTATAAAACCAATCTGGGGATCTGGTTTTGGGAAGGGATGGGGAAACGCATGGAATGCCCGGGGTTTTATTTTCATCTGGAAAATAAAAAAATAATGCTGGGCGTGGGGCTGCATATTTTTTCGAGTAGCCTGTTATCTCGCTATCGTGAAGCGGTGATCGACAAAAAACTGGGTCCGCAATTGAAAAAAACCGTGAACCAGATCACCCGAAAAGGGTACATCATCGGGGGCCGGCATTACAAAAGAGTCCCCCGGGGTTACGATGCCTCTCATAAGAACGCAGCCTATCTTCTCCACAACGGCCTGACGGCCCGATTTGAGGCTAAAAACCCCCAAGAGCTGTATTCAAAAGAGGTGATAGAATATATTTTTTCACATTTTAAACGTATGCGTCCTATTCAAAAATGGCTCGTGCAGGCTTTCGATAAATAGCGTCTTAAATGAGCGCCACACCCATACATACAACGACAGCGGATGGTCAATAACGAACATCAATATTTTAGTACAATTAGTAAACAACGCCCCGTAAATTTCTTAAGGAGAAGTGGACATGAGCTTTAATGTTAAGGGCAATATCTACTGGGTAGGGAAGATCGATTGGGAGCTTAGAAAATTTCACGGAAACGAATACTCAACCCATCGCGGATCCTCGTATAATTCATATTTGATCAAAGAAGATAAAGTGGTTCTGATCGATACGGTCTGGAGTCCATTTGCCAAAGCGTTTGTCGAAAACCTTACCAAAGAAATAGATCTAAACAAAATCGATTACATCATCGCCAACCACGCCGAAAGCGATCATAGTGGTGCCTTACCAGAGTTGATGCGTTTAATACCCGACACACCCATCTATTGCACCCAAAACGGCGTCAAGTCGCTCAAGGGACATTACCATCAAGACTGGAATTTTCAGACGGTGAAAACCGGAGACAAGCTCAGTTTAGGAAATAAGGAGTTGGTATTTATCGAAGCGCCCATGCTTCACTGGCCAGACAGCATGATGTGTTACTTAACGGATGATAATATTCTTTTTAGCAATGACGCTTTTGGACAACACTACGCATCGGAGTATATGTTCAATGATCTCGTTGACCAGAATGAACTGTTCGGTGAATGCATAAAATATTACGCCAATATTTTAACCCCTTTCAGCCCCATGGTCACCAAAAAGATCAAGGAAGTGCTCGCCTTCAATCTGCCTCTGGATATGATCTGTACCAGCCATGGCATCATCTGGCGCGACAAACCCGAACAGATTGTCGAACAATACATGGCTTGGGCCGACAGTTATCAGGAGAATCAGATTACCCTAATCTATGACACCATGTGGAACGGAACACGCGTGATGGCTGAAAAAATCGCGGAGGGAATCAGATCTGTCGATAATGAAGTCAATGTTAAACTGTTCAACCTGGCCAAAACAGATAAAAACGATGTGATCACGGAGATCTTTAGATCAAAAGTCATCCTGGTGGGGTCACCCACTATCAATAGAGGCATTTTGGTTTCGGTGGCAGGTATGCTGGAAGAGATCAACGGTTTGAAATTTAAGAATAAAAAAGCGGCTGCATTCGGCTGCTACGGCTGGAGTGGCGAATCGATCAAATTGATATCGCAAAATCTAGCATCAGCTGGATTCGATCTGGTTGATGAAGGTCTTCGCACCTTGTGGAATCCAGATGGGGACAGCATGGCCCAATGCAATGAGTACGGGAAAAAAGTTGCCGCAGTCGCCTCGCTGCTGAGTGAAGACGTTATTTGCAAGAGAAATGGGAAAAAGGATGGTCAATCCCAGAAGTAAAGTTTTAATGGATATCATATCAGATAAAAATTTTGATGAAATTTCAGTAATTTTCATATCTCGTTTCCCTTTTCAAAAAAGGTTAGACAGCCCGACAAGTTTCCGAAAATATGTCCTTTGTAGCGATTTAAAAAAGATCTTGACAGTGCCAAGCGGGCATATTACATAAAAATCTTAAGACCGACCGGTCTGTCCCTCCCTCATTTTAAAAAGGATGTCTCATTGAAGCTCAAACAGAAAATAATCCACGAGTCGTTAAAGCTATTCTCTTTGAAGGGTTTTTTAAGCACATCGATTCATGACATTTTAATGGCAGCCGGTACTTCGAAGGGGGGCTTTTACAATCATTTTAGCAGCAAAGAAGACCTGTTCTTCCAGGTCTTGGATGAAGCCAACAAAATTTGGCGCAAGCGGAATTTTGTCGGCTTGGATGACATTGAAAACCCGTTCCAAAAAGCCAAAAAACTGCTTGAAAATTATCGTGACCGCTACCTAAAAGATGCTGAAAATTTTCCCGGGGGATGTGTTTTTATTACTTTTTCGATTGAATTGGGCGATCAACGCCCCCATTTGGCTAAAGCGGTGAATAAGGGATTCAATGGTGTCAAAGAGGCGTTGAAGATGCTCCTGGATGAGGCCAAGCAGACCAATGCCTTGCAGGAGGATGTGGACACCCGGGCGACAACGGAGGTTCTGTTTTCAGGTATGATGGGAGCGGCCGTAATCTATAGTGCGGATCGATCGGTCACAAATCTCGATAGCGCCATGGATGCTTTGATAGAATATTTTGAAAAATTGAAGGCCTAAATAAAACAAAAAGGAGGAGGAAAAAATGATCGATTTTACGTTTACAGAAGAACAGGAGATGTTTCGCAAGGCAGCCCGTGAAGTTGCCGAAACCAAAATCGCACCGAAAGTGGCTGAGATGGAAGAGACCGGGGAAGTAAGCCCGGACGTGGTAAAGGCCCTGGCCGAGGCTGAGATGATGGCGCTGACGATTCCCGAAGAATACGGCGGTCTGGGATTGGGCTATACCGCCCGCATGATTGCCGTGGAGGAGGTCGCCAGAGTATCGGTTGCTGCGGCTATGATGTTGCAGGTTTTCGCCCTCGGTATCGAACCGATTGCAAAATTCGGCAGTGAGGAGCAGAAAAAGAAATATCTGCCCGGGATGGCAAAGGGCGATCTTTTGTCGACGACGGCCGTAACCGAAGCGACCGGCGGTTCAAATCCGGCAGGCGGTCGCACATCCTATGCCAAAGAGGGTGATGATTATATCATCAACGGCCGCAAGTGTTTTATCACCAATTCCCATATCGCCGATGTGTTAACTATTCTGGCCAAAGATGCGGAAAACCCCAAAGCGATGTCCACCTTCATCATCGAAAAAGATATGGCCGGTTTCAAAGCGACCCATAAAGAGCACAAGGTCGGGATGCGCGGATGCAATACCGGCGAACTGTCCTTTGAAAACCTGCGGGTTTCTAAAGCACAATTGCTGGGTGAGGAAGGTAAGGGCCTGCGCGTGAGTATGGCCGCCATCGGGGATGTGGGACGTGGCGGAATGGTGGGCTGTTCCCTGGGTCTCCAAAAAGCCTGTTTGGAAGCCGCCATCAAGTTTGCCAAAGAGCGGATTCTTTATGGTAAACCGATTGCCGAATTGCAGATGATTCAAAACAAAATTGCGGAGATGAAGATCGACATAGAGGCCGGAAATCTTTTGGCCTATCGTGCGGCCGCCATGCAGGACCAAGGACAGCGGTGCAGCAATGAATTTGCGGCGGCCAAATGGTTTACAACGGAAATGGCCCAGAAAGCAGCCAAAATGGCTGTTGATATTCACGGCGGATACGGTTGTATGGAAGAATATGCGGTTACGCGCTACGTACGCGACTCCTTTGTGTTGGGACCATCCGCCGGCACTTCCGACATCATGAAGGTCATCGTGGCACGCTGGGCGCTGTCTTAAAAAAGCCCAGTCATCTCTCGCAGAGACCAGAGAGAACGCAAAGATATGATCTGGATTGCTGACAGGGCAATCCAGATCAAATGTTTCTGCTCGCAAAACGATGCGGGTTGGAGAGCAAAATGCTAAAAATAGTGGTTTGTGTCAAAGCGGTTCCAGACCCTAAAGAGGCCTGTAACATCAAAATCGATCCGAACACCAAAACCCTCCTGCGCTGCGATGTTCCCATGGTCCTCAATCCGCTGGACAAAAACGCCCTGGAAGCCGCACTTCAAATTAAGGCCCAGCAGGAAACGCATATTGCGGTGTTGAGTATGGGCCCCCCGGAGGCCGGTAACATCGTCAAAGAGTGTCTGGCTCTGGGTGCGGATGGGGGCTTTTTGCTCTCTGATCCTGCCTTTGGCGGTGCCGATGCCTTTGCTACGGCGTACACGCTGGCCAAGGGTGTCGAAAAAATCGGTATGCCGGATGTCATTTTTTGCGGCATGGCCAGCAGCGATGGCGCTACAGAATGGGTGGGGCCGGAATTGGCGACGTTTTTAGATATGCCGGTTGTGACCTTTGTACAGGAAATCGTGACCCATGACGATGAATGGTGGCAGGTCAAGGCGAGTCTGGAAAACGGATACCGGCTCGTAAAGGTGAAGCTTCCGGCCGTATTCACCGTCACCAGAGATCTCAATTTACCCCGTATTCTCAGTTTTTCAGGAATAATAAAGGCCCGCCAAAAAGAAATTATCCAGTGGGGGGTCGACCAACTGGGTGTGCCGGCAGAATCACTGGGAGTCAAGGGCTCACCGACGCTTGTTTCCGATCTGAGTGTGACAGAAAGCAAGCGCGAGGTCGAAATCATCGGCGGGACACGCGAAGAAAAGGCACAACAGCTGGTACAAAAATTGGCCGATAAAGGTCTATTATAGGGGGAAGCGGATAAAGATGGATGAAAAAACAAGTCCGGTATGGGTATTGGCCGAACAGATTGATTGCCGGTTACTCAATGTTTCACTCCAGCTGGTGGGTCAGGCCCGCAAACTGGCCGGTGCTCTGGAGACTTGGGTTGAGGTCATCCTGCTGGGTGACAATCTCAGCGATCAGCCCCAAGAATTGATCGCTGCCGGTGCCGACAAGGTCTATTTAGGAAATGAGCCCGAGCTGGCGGTCTATGAACCCGAAATATATACTCAGATGATTGTGGACCTGGCCAAAACGCATCAGCCGGAGATCCTTCTGATCGGTTCCACCGCCATGGGTCGGGAGTTGGCTCCGCTGGTGGCGGCCCGTTTAGAGACCGGCTTGACGGCCCACTGCATCGATTTGCTGATTAATGATGAAAAGATACTGGAGGCCAAAATACCGGCCTATGGCGGATTGATTTCGATTATCTGCCCGCAAAAGCGACCCCAGATGGCCACGGTGGCCAACGGTGTTTTTGCGAAGCCCGATGAAAATGAAAATCGCAGGGGGGAAATCGTTCCCCTCAAAGTGCCCCATCAGACAGCCAATCGAATTCAAACCCTTGAAATTGTGCGCCAGGAACCGGAAGGTGTACCGCTGGAATCGGCGCCCATCGTGGTAGCCGGCGGTGCGGGGGCCGGCGATCCGGAAGGGTGGCAGAAGATAAATGATCTGGCCAAAGTACTCAACGCTGCCTTGGGCTGCACCCGGCCGGCGGTAGACGAAGGCTGGGCCGATTTGGAAACCATGATCGGTCAAAGCGGCAAAATGGTGAGTCCCGAACTTTATATCGGCGTAGGCTTATCCGGGGAACTGCAGCATATGGTGGGGATTACCGGCGCAAGGGTTATGTTGGCCATAAACAATGATTCCAAATCACCGATATTTGAACAGGTCGATTTGGGAGTTGTGGATGACTGTCGCGAGTTTGTTCCGGTCTTCATTGAAAAAATAAAAGCATATCAGGAAAAGCAGGCGACCTGCTAAAAGAAAACACCCTCCTAGTCTGCGAACGATTACAAGTTTATTTAATAAAAACTTAATACTAAACCCTTGACTATTCAACATTCAACGTATATGAAAATTGTACTTAATAACTGAAAATGATTCAGTTATTGTTTAACGCTCTAAATTCTTAGTGTTTCCATTTCTGAACAGAAATGACTTGGCAGGTTAAATTGTAACTCTTAATCGCCGGATCTATCCATAGATACCCGGCCACCGAAAGGAGGAGAAAGTTATGTCAACCTTGAAAGAATTAGAACGTTTGTTAACCGAAGGTGGGATATCACGCCGTGAGTTTCTGGCACGCGCATCGGCTTTGGGCCTGATGGCGGCGGTGTCTCCGGCGTTATTGCCGCGTACCGCAGAAGCGGCGCCCAAAAGGGGCGGTAAGCTTATGCTCGGATCGGCCGGCAACTCCACCACCGATTCCATGGATCCCGGCACATTGTCTCACACCATGCCGCAGACGGTCAACCAGATCCTCCGCAGCAACCTGGTGGAAGTCAATTATAAAGGCGAACCGGTTCCCGAGCTGGCCGAATCCTGGGAAGCTTCACCGGATGCAGCCGTATGGACCTTCAAGCTGCGCAAAGGGGTCGAATTTCACAATGGCAAAACCATGGATGCCGACGATGTGGTCTATTCCTTTAACGAGCACCGGGGGGCGGACACCAAATCGGCGGCCAAGGGTGTTGTGGATCCGATCACCGACATCAAGGCCGACGGCAAGGATACGGTTATCTTTACCCTCAAAGAAGGCAACGCCGACTTCCCCTTTATTGCCAGTGACTACCACATTCCGGTTGTCCCTAAGGGCACCAAAGGCACAGACTATGAGAAGGGCGTCGGTACGGGCCCCTTCTCCATGGTGGCCTGGGAGCCCGGGGTACGATTTTTAGGCAAACGCAATCCCAATTACTTCAGGGAAGGCAAACCCTACTTTGACGAAGTCGAGGTCCTCGGTATCGCGGACACCAATGCCCGCACCAATGCCTTGAAAACCGGCCAAATCCATGTCATGAACCGCTGTGAGCCCAAGACCCTGCACCTGCTTGAAAGAGCTCCCGGTGTTAAGGTCCTGAAATTAGAGGGCTCCCGGCATTATACCATCCCCATGTGGACCCCCATCAAGCCCTATGACAACAACGATGTCAGGCTGGGGCTCAAATACGCCATTGACCGTAAACAGTTAGTGGATAAGATTCTTCGCGGGTATGGATATCTCGGAAACGATCACCCGATTCCGCGCAACAATCAGTACTTTGCCTCTGAATTGCCCCAGCGACAGTACGATCCCGAAAAGGCCAAGTTCCACATGAAAAAGGCCGGGCAGCTGGAGCGCGTGTTTAAACTGCATGCGGCCGATGCGGCTTTTCCCGGCGCCGTAGATGCATCCGTCCTGATCAGAGAACATGCGGCCAAGGCCGGTATCAAGGTTAAAGTCGTGCGCGAACCGGATGACGGTTACTGGGAGAATGTCTGGATGAAGAAGGAGTGGTCCCAGTGCTACTGGAGCGGCCGGCCGACGGCGGATTGGATGTTTTCCATCGCCTATGCCGCGGATGCCAACTGGAACGACGCCAAATGGAATCATCCCAGATTCAATGAGCTCCTCACAGCCGCCCGGGCTGAGCTTGACAATAAAAAACGGCGCGAGCTGTACGTGGAATGCCAGCGGATCGTACGCGATGAGGGCGCCACCGTTGTTCCGGCGTTTGCTTTGCAGCTTTCAGCAGCCAGTAAAAAGATGGGATTCAAAAACCCGGCCGCTAACTGGGAATTTGACGGTTTGCGGATTGCCGAGCGCTGGTGGTTTAAATAATTAACGCCGTCACAATGGCGAACTTGAGCCATTCAAGCATCCCCTCGTTTCGATTGCTGCTCGATCGAAGCGAGGGGATCTTCCCAACAACACAACCCCAAACCCCAAAACGGGGGTAGAAAGATGAATACATTACCGGGATTAATCATTAAACGCGTGGCAATGGGCCTACTCACCATCTTGGTGATTTCGCTTGTCATTTTCGCAGGGGTGGAGGCGCTCCCGGGTGATCTGGCCACCGCCATCCTGGGACAGGAGGCCACACCCGAGACGGTGGCGGCCTTCCGCCGGGAGCTCAAGCTGGATCTTCCTGCGCATGTGCGATATTTTGCCTGGTTGGGCGATTTTCTCAAGGGAGAACTTGGCAACTCCCTGGCTAACAAGCGACCGGTGGCCGATCTCATCGGCTGGCGCTTTGCCAACACCATGTTTTTAGCCACCTGCGCCGCGGTGGTTTCAGTACCGGTGGCCGTCATTCTGGGGATCCTGGCGGCGTTGTACCGCAATACGCTGTTTGACAAGATCATTTCCACGGCCACTCTCAGTACCATCTCTTTCCCGGAGTTTTTTGTGGCTTATATTTTGATTTTCCTGTTGGCCGTTAAAGTCGTCGTTTTCCCCAGTCTCGCCAACATCAACGATCAGATGAGCCTTGCACAGAAGATATATGCTATCGTATTGCCGGCCATGACACTGACCCTGGTGGTGGTGGCGCACATGATGCGCCAGACCCGGGCGGCGATCATCAATATTCTGGCCAGTCCGTTTATCGAGATGGCCGAACTAAAAGGTTTGAAGCGCCTGCGCATTATCGTACTGCATGCCTTCCCCAATGCGCTGTCACCGGTTATCAATGTTATCGCGGTCAACCTGGCCTACCTGGTTGTGGGGGTGGTCCTGGTTGAGGTGGTATTTGTTTATCCGGGTTTGGGGCAGCTGCTGGTGGACTCGGTGTCCAAACGCGACATCCCCGTTGTCCAGGCCTCCTGCCTTGTTTTTGCAGCTGTCTATATCGGACTCAATCTTCTGGCCGATGTGATGGCGATTCTCAGTAATCCCAGAATGCGAAATCCGAAATAAGAAGGAGCGTTCGATGGCATTTTTCAAACTGCTTAGACAATCCCCTTTAAGTGCCCGCATCGGCATGGCGATGATCCTGATTAATATTGCCGCCGCCATCCTGGCGCCGGTTATTTCCCCCTATGGTGAAACTGAAATCGTGGGCGACGTATGGGAACTTTCCAGCGGCAGGCATTATTTGGGGACCGATCATCTGGGGCGGGATCTGTACACGCGTTTGTTGTACGGGGCGCGCAATACGATTGCGATCGCCTTTGTTACGACAGGCCTTTCGTTTTTTATCGGCATTATTTCGGGCTTTTTTGCGGCCACCCTCGGCGGTTGGACCGACCAGATCGTCAGCCGCATCGTGGACATCCTGATGGCCTTTCCCACCCTTATTTTTGCCCTGTTGGTGCTCTCCATTACCGGCACCACGGTTACGGCCTTAATCCTGGTCATTGCGATACTCGATTCGACGCGCGTTTACCGGTTGTCGCGCGCCGTGGCCATGGATATCGAGGTCATGGAATACGTCGAAGCGGCGCGGCTGCGGGGCGAAGGGATTTGGTGGCTGATGCGGCATGAAATTTTACCTAACGCCATGCCGCCCTTAGTCGCTGAATTCGGACTGCGATTCTGCTTCGTATTCTTGTTTATCGCCGCATTGAGCTTCCTGGGCCTGGGGATTCAACCGCCCACGGCGGATTGGGGCGGAATGGTGCGCGAGAACGCCGGCGCCATCACCTTCGGGATTACGACCCCTTTGTGGCCCGCAGGTGCGGTTGCATTTTTAACGGTAGGCGTCAATTTTGTCGTCGACTGGTTTCTGCAGGTTGCCAGCGGCTTGAAAGACTAACGTTTGCGTAAGAAGGAATAAGGTGGATTCGATATGGCCCATCTTCTGGAAATGAAAGATATCTGGATTGAAGGGGAGAGTGACGAGAAATGGCTCCCGATTATTAACGGACTCGATGTCACCCTGGACAGGGGCGAGGTGCTCGGTTTCATCGGGGAATCCGGGGCCGGGAAGTCGACCCTCGGCCTGGCCTCCATGGCCTATACGCGTCAAGGCTGCCGCATAAAATCCGGTTCGATCCTCTTCGATGGTACGGAGCTTTTCGAGGCACCGGACGAGACCCTGCGCAAGATCAGGGGTGTGCGCATCGCCTATGTGGCCCAGAGTGCCGCCGCCTCCTTCAATCCCGCCCACCGGCTGGTCAAGCAGTACGCCGAAGCACCGGTGCGGCACGGCATCATGGGGTTTGGAGAGGCGGAGAAAGAAGCCGTCGACATTTACACCCGTCTGCTGTTGCCGGATCCGGAACGCATCGGCTACCGCTATCCGCATCAGGTTTCCGGAGGACAATTGCAGCGTGCCATGGTGGCCATGGCCATGGCCTGCAAGCCGGATTTGATTGTTTTCGATGAACCCACCACGGCGCTGGATGTAACGACCCAGATCGAAGTTTTGGCCGCCATCAAACGCATCGTCAAACAGTTTAATGCCGCGGCCATTTACATCACGCATGACCTGGCGGTGGTGGCGCAGCTGGCCGACCGCATCATGGTGCTGCGCTACGGTGATCTGGTGGAAGAGAGCAATGCCCGTGAAATGATGGCCAATCCCAAGGAAGATTACACGCGTGCGCTGCTTTCGGTAAGAACCCTCCAGGAGGAGAAGGATCTCTCCAAATCGGAGCATGATATTATTCTGGACGTGCAGGACGTAACTGCCAGTTACACGGGCAAAGAACTCGTTTTGCAGGACATCGATCTCAAGATTCGTCGCGGCCGGACCGTGGCCCTGGTGGGCGAATCCGGCAGCGGCAAGAGCACGCTGGCCCGGGCCATCACCGGTCTGCTGCCGCCGCTCAAAGGGCGCGTGATCTATGAGGATCAGGAACTGCCGCCGGCCTTAAAGGATCGTAAACGCGAAAGCCTTAAGGTCATGCAGATGATATATCAGATGCCGGACACGGCCCTCAATCCGCGCCAGCGGGTGAGCAAGATCATCGGCCGTCCGCTTCACTTTTACTACGGCATGGGCGGCAAGGAAATGGAGAAGCGCGTGCTTGAACTGCTGGACGTGATCGAACTGACCCCCAAATACAAGGACCGCTTTCCACCCGAACTTTCCGGCGGGGAAAAGCAGCGCATCTGCATCGCCCGTGCGCTGGCGGCCAAGCCCGATCTGATCATCTGCGATGAAGTCACCTCGGCCCTGGATCAGCTGGTGGCGGAGGAAATTTTAAAACTCCTTCGGAATCTCCAAAACGAACTGCAGGTGTCTTATCTTTTTATCACTCATGATCTGGCGACCGTTAAGGCCATCTCCGACGAAATCGTGGTCATGCTGCGGGGTAAAATCGTAGAACAGGGACCTAAAACAGAGATTCTTAAACCGCCGCATCATGAATATACAGCCCTGCTTCTGGAATCGGTCCCGGAGATGAATCCGGATTGGCTCGACGGCGTACTGACCGAGCGGGAGCGCAAAAAGGCAATGGGCATCGAGGTAAAGACAACGTTTATCGAAGAGTAAGAGATATTAGCACCGTTGGGGCCGTAGTGCTTCAACATAAAACTTCCTTTCCCGAACGACTCGAAGAAAAATTCGGGCCACAGAAATGAGAGGTGATTATGTCTCCCAGAAAGGAATTAGAGCGTTTATTTACCCAGGGGAAAATTACACGCCGTGATTTTATAGCGCGCCTTTCCGCTTTAGGCCTCGCCACCGTTCTCTCTCCCGCATTGCTACCTCTTCCCGTCCATGCAGCCAAACCCCGCAAAGGGGGACGGCTGAGACTCGGCATGGCCGGGGGTTCGACCACCGATTCGCTGGATCCGGCGACGATGACAGATGCCATGATGATGAATTTCAATTGGCAGCTCCGCAATTGCCTGGTCGAAGTTGATTTTGAAGGCAACCTTGTTCCGGAACTGGCCCAAAGCTGGGAATCCGCACCTGATGCCGCCCAATGGGTATTCAAATTACGTAAGAATGTCGAATTCCACAACGGGAAGACTCTGGAAGCCGAAGATGTGGTGTATTCCATCAATCACCATCGAGGAAAAGACAGCAAGTCGGCGGCCAAGGGGATTGTCGATCCGATTAAAGACATCAAGGCCGACGGCAAGCACGCCGTCATCTTTACCCTGAATGGCGGCAATGCGGATTTTCCGTATATTATGAGTGATTACCACTTGACCATCGTCCCGGCCGGCACCAAGGGCAACGATTGGGAGAAAGGCATCGGTACCGGGGGATATATTTATGAAAGCTGTGAATACGGCTACCGGACCTTTGCCAAACGGAATCCCAACTATTGGAAGGAGGGACGCGCCCATTTCGACGAAGTCGAAATCATCGGTATTGCCGATGTCACCGCGAGAGTGACCGCTTTAAATACGGATCAAATCGATGCCATGAACCGATTCGAGCTGAAACTGATCCACTTGCTGAAACGCGCGCCCGGTATTCAGATCATTAATGTCACCGGGACCCGGCACTATTCGGTTCCGATGCTGACCGACCGCAAGCCGTATAATAACAATGATGTTCGGCTGGCGCTCAAGTACGCCGTTGACCGTGAACATATGCTCAAGACGATTCTGCGTGGTTTCGGTACGGTAGGCAACGATCACCCCATCGCCCCGAATCAGAAATATTATGCCGCCGAACTGCCCCAACGACAGTACGATCCGGACAAGGCCAAATTTCATCTGAAAAAGGCGGGCATGCTGGATTATCACTTTAAGATTCACGCGGCCGATGCGGCGTTTGTGGGTGCGGTGGACGCGGCCGTGCTTTACAAAGAACACGCGGCCAAGGCTGGAATTAAGCTGGACGTTGTGCGCGAACCCGCCGACGGCTACTGGAGTAATGTCTGGATGAAAAAGCCGTGGTGCATGAGTTACTGGAGCGCCCGT
>CAZHAH010000160.1:0-14077 GCA_964530095.1 uncultured Desulfobacteraceae bacterium
TGTCCCTGGGGCCTAGGCGGTCTCCATGCCTGGTGTTGCATTCTGCCGATTCGAGCAGAAGGGCTAGGCGGTGTTTCTCGTAATCAAGGGGCTCTTTCTTCCATTCAACAGCCGCAATCTTTTTGATTCCACGCTCTTTAAATGCAAACCAGCGGTGGATGCCATCTAAGATCATGGTCGCGTCGATGGCTTCATTGCCTTCGGCATAGTTAAAGACCCTTTGAATCTTTATGGGCGGAAATTGCGCCCCGATCGCAAGCGCTTCAACATAGGCGTTAATGGTTTTCTCGCTTTTGGCTCCTCGCGGATAGATGAACGGATCCCAGGTTAAATCGGCAATATCGACTTCCATCTCATCTCCAATCAACCTCCATAATGTGATTCATAAAAATTCATTCGAATGGCAAATCCAAGTGGATCAACACGGCCTTATCGATATGACCCATTTCTTCCTTTGATAATTCGCCGATGAATTTTATGATTCTGTTTTTATCGAGAGTTCTGATCTGATCGGCTTTGACTTTTGAATTTTTGGGCAGATTTCCGGTTCCCTTAGCCAAAAATAATTCAAAAGGATAAATTTTCCGAAGGTTTTTTGACGTTATCGGCAAAATGGTTACTGTTGCGGAAAATTGATTGTTCGTGTCATTAGAAACTATAATCACCGGCCGCGTTTTTGAAATTTCCCTTTCTATGGTTGGATCCAGGGCGGCAAGATAGATTTCTCCTCTTTTAATATTCATCCCATCCCTCCAGATCGACCGCTTCAAACTCTTTTGCGATGATCAGGCTTTCTTTTGATGCAGACTTATAACCTTCTGCCAACAGTCTGTCCAAATCTTCCTTCTCTTTTTGTTTAATCCGTTGTTTAACAGCCTCGACAATGAACTGACTGCGTTTTCGGGTCCCGGCAGCTTTGTTAAGTGCTTGGGCCAGACCTTTTGGGATAACAATGTTCAGTCGAACCGTATCGGTACTCATTATACACCTCCTTATACATATATGATGTACACATACTATATATGTATAATTATCTGTTTGTCAAGGTGTGTCATTTATAGTCATTTCTCAATGCAAAGGTTATTATCATAGCTTTGGCATATTAGCGCGCCGGCGTAAAAAAAGATGAGCCGGCCCAGTGGTTCAACATTTTGGAATCAATCAATGGTGAAATCCAAAGGTCATAGTTAAATTGTCATGTTTTTTACCCTGTGGGAAAGCCGAGGATACCGCATCTCCTTCGTTGCCAAGGGTTCGCGGTAGTACACTACAGCGTCTCCCTTGGGCGCCTTGGAGCTACTGCATCCTCAACTTTTGCAAGTATAGGGTTAACCCACGAAATCCCGTCCAATCAGTTCCCGGGCGATGATCAGCTTCTGGATCTGGGCCGTGCCGTCTCCAATTTCCCAACCCAGAATGTCTCGCAAGCGTTGTTCTATGGGAAGGTCCTGACTGTACCCGTAATGGCCATGCAGGAGGAGACACTGATGAAGGACATCGACACATATTTGAGGAATCCACCATTTGCACATGGCGGTTTCCCTTCGATGAGGACGTTCATTGTCCCGTTGCCACAGGACTTTGAAGCAAAGATTGCGGGCCAATTCCAGATAAGTGTCGGCTTCGGCGATGGGAAAAGAAACCCCCTGGTTCATACTGATCGTACGCCCAAAGGATTTCCTGCTTTTGACATATTCGATGGTTTCTTCCAGACTCTGGCGGGCGGCACCGATGCACATCAGACCGATCAAGGCCCGATTGTAATCGAAGGCATCCATGATGTAATAAAACCCGCGATTCTCTTCGCCCATAAGGTGCTCAATAGGGATCCGGGCATCTTGGAGGGTGAGGATTCCGCGGGGCACCGCCCTGCCCCCGAGATCACGCTTGGGTTTTGAGATTGTCAGGCCGGGAGTCTCTTTATGTAATAGAAACATACTGATTCCCCTGGCTCCTGCCGCTGCATCGGTCTTCGCGAGCAGAGTCCAACCATCCGCGTTGAGAATGCTGACACAGTTTTTGACCCCATTTGTAACATAAACGTCTCCCTGGCGCTCGGCGCGGGTCTGAACATTGGCCGCATCACAGCCGGATTGTGCTTCGGTAAGGGCGATACCCAGAAATTTTTCCCCTTTGGCAATCTTCGGGGCCCACTCGCGTTTCAATTCTTCGGAGGCAAAAGAAAGCATTTCATAAAGCGTACCAAATGCCAGAAGGCTCAAGTTACTGTCTCCCCGTGCCAGCTCCTCGACAATCAGTCCATTGGTTACACGGTCAGTCTCAAGCCCTCCGTATTCCCGAGGAACTGTGGAACCCAAAAACCCGGTCTCGCCCATCTTGCGGACAAGCTCCTGAGGGAACTCACTTTTACGATCCCATCGGGTGCAATATGGGAGGAGTTCCTCCCGGGCAAATTCGCGCGCCCTCTTGCGGAGGCTTTTCTGTTCGTCGGTAAGATCAAAATCCATGGCTTCCTCCTGAAGCTTAAAGCCCTAAATGAGCGTAGGCAAAAAGGGGGTTGTGTGCGATGATCTTGCGCTGGATTGGGGATAGGTTAAAGTCCTAGTAGCTTGCCAATGATCTCCTTCTGGATTTCAGAGGTCCCTCCCCCACTGGGTTGGCATCTCTGTTTTCACTTCCATCCTTGGCGGCGAACGGCAAGGCGTTTCAGCTACGCATCTACCTCCCGGGCATCGATGATAAAAAGCTTCGCGTCCGGGGCCATCTCGAGCATCATGCGAGCGGATTCGCGGCCTTCCGGCGACGATGAGGCGCGCTGGAAGGCGGCCATATCCTCGTAAAATAGCGTTGCTACCCGGTAGTATGTGGTATCGGCCGGGCCCATCTTCAGGGTCTTGCCGATGATATACCGGTCCAAGCCCGGCGCCTTGCGCAGCTCGTGAATATACTCCTCGGTATAGTATCTTTCCCATTCCTCGAGCGATTTCTTGGTAATATCAAAATTAAAGATTGACACGACCTGGATCATGATGTTCTCCTCCTCGTCTTTCTGTTTTGTGTGCGTTCGTTATGGCGTGAAGAAGTGCTTCTTTACTAAAAATTTCCCACTAGTAGGCCTGAAAAGATGGTCATTCCATGCTAACAACGATACGAATGGGATTGCCGACTTTCTGCTCAAGATCCGAAATCCCCTGATTCACCTCTTCTAAGGCGATGACCGAGCTGACCGATTCACGCACATCCAGTTTGCCGGCTGCCGCAATACGCATAAGACTTTCCAGATCGGCGATATCGCTTCCAAAAGCGCCGATGAGTGACAAATCGTTGTACACGAAAAAAAACGGGGGCGACACTTTGATGGGTTCCGGCCCAATGCCCGAAATCACCGCCCGCCCGCCTCGGCGCAACGATCTTACCGCCTGATCGATGGCAGCGTTGACACCGATAAACTCAAAAGCCACATCCACGCCATATCCCCCGGTGGCTGATTTTACCTCCTTATATGCTTTTCCCTCACCGGCGTTGACTGTAATGTCGGCACCCATTTTAAGGGCCCTTTCAAGGGCCGCATCAGAGATATCGACCGCGATAATTTTTGCAGCCCCGACCAGCTTGCAGATCTGAATCGCATTCATCCCCAGTCCGCCGCAGCCAAAGATGGCAACCGTTTCGCCTGCCTTTACCCGCCCCCGGTTCGTTACGGCATGAAATGGAGTCGCCACGGCATCGGTCATGATCGCGGCCTCGGCGAATGAAACATTTTCCGGTATGCGTACCAAATTTTTAACCGCAATCACCAGATATTCGGCAAACGCGCCTTCGCGATGCATCCCCAGGACCCGGGTATGGGTACAGATCCCGTCACGACCCTCCCTGCACTGGGGGCATATCCCGCAGGTCACCTGGGGGTAGATCGCCACTCGCTCGCCTTTCTTCCAGCCCCGGACCCCATCTCCCAAATCGCAGATAATCCCGGCGGGCTCGTGCCCGAGGGTAATGGGGGCATAAGTGGTGGGCACCGTTCCTTCCAATGCCGTATGGACGTCGGTGGCACAGATTCCACAGGCCTTCATCTCGATTAATGCTTCTCCGACACCGGGTCTGGGTATATCGACTTCTTCAATGGATAGTGGTGCTTTGACTTCATGCAGCCGTGCGGCTTTCATTTTTTCGCTCATATGCTTCCTCCTTTTCAACCCGCATATTGTATGAAATTTTCACGTGCAAAATACGGGTTAGAGCCCGATACACCTGGCGATGGTGTTGCGGTGTATTTGGGAAGTCCCCTCACCGATTTCCAACAGTTTGCAATCCCGATAAAATATGGAAACCGGATACTCGTCCATAAAACCATATCCGCCATGGATCTGAACCGCCTGAGAACAAACCTTGGTGGCCGTCTCCGTGGCAAAAAGCTTGGCCATCGAGGACTCCTTGATGTGGGCGGCGTTCTGCGATGCCAGCCAGGCGGCCTGATAGGTCAGCAGTTTGGAAGCCTCGATTTGGGTGGCCATGTCGGCCAGCATCCACTGTATGCCTTGGAACTTCCCGATCGGCTGTCCGAACTGGATGCGGGTTTTGGCATATTCCAGAGCGGCATCGTAGGCGGCCCGGGCCATGCCCACGGCAAAGGCGGCGGCCACAATCCGACCTTCCGTCAGTGTCCCCATAGCCGCTAAAAATCCGGTATTCTCCTGTCCGAGCATGTTCGAAGCCGGGACCCGGCAGTCATCAAAGACCAACTCAGCCGCCTCGGAGGCCTTCATTCCCATTTTCTTGAGTTTTTTTGATACTGAAAACCCGGGTGTATCTTTTTCCACGATAAAAAGGCTGATTCCCTTCATACCACGGGAGGGATCGGTAACCGCCGTTACAACCACAAAGTCCGCAAAAGTTCCGTTGGTGATAAACATCTTGTTGCCATTGATGATAAAGTCTTGATTGTCTCTTTGCGCTCTGGTCGCCATCGAGCCCGGATCCGATCCTGCCCCCGGCTCGGCAAATGCCCAGGCACCGATCATATCACCCTGTATTCCGGGAACGAGATATTTCTGTTTTTGCGCATCGTTTCCAAAAAATAAAATCGCCGACATGGATAGATAAAGATGAACATAAATGCCAAGATAGATTGCAGGCGATACGTATCCGAGCTCTTCCGACATGATCACGGAATACATGGTGTCGCCCCCGCTGCCGCCGAATTCCTCCGGAAACCGGGCACCCAGATACCCCAGTTCACCCACCTTCTTGAAAATGAACTGCGGATACTCTTCCTTTTCTTCACACGCATCAACCAGCGGGGCGATCTCTTTTTGGGCAAACTTCCGCAAGGCATCGCGGAAAGCCTTCTGCTCATCGGTCAGGGATAGATCGATCATGTCAAATATCTCCTATTTACCCTGAAATACGGGCTTTCGTTTTTCAATGAATGCCTCGACGCCTTCCCGGGCGTCAGCCGATTGGATACACAAGGTCTGGGCATAGCATTCAAAATCGAGTTCCGTGATCAAATCTTTATCCAGGCTGAAGGCCAAAGCCTTTTTGGTCATTTTCAAGGCCAGCGACGGTCCGCGAATGACCTTGTCCGCAAAACGGCTGACCTCATCGTCAAGATTTTCAAAAGGGACAACCCGGGTTAACATACCGAGATTATAAGCTTCCTGAGCCTCGATCATTTCTCCCAACATCAGCATTTCCGTGGCCCGCGTGAGGCCGATCAGCCTCGGAAGAAGATAAGTCGCCCCGGCATCGGCCCCGGCAAGCCCAACCCGAACAAAAAGGAATCCCAATCGGGCCGTTTCGACCGCAATCTTGAAATCACAGGCCAAAGCCAACATGGCACCTCCGCCATAAGCATCCCCGTTTATCCTGGCAATGACCGGAATGTCCAGGGACCGTATCTTTAAAATGCAATCCAGAAACACCTTGACTGCTTTTTCGGCCCTGACGGCATCCCGGTTGACCCTTAGGATTTCATCCATTTCCGCCCCGGCGCAAAAAGCCCTCCCCTCCCCGGTGATGATCAATACTTTTAATGTTTCATCCTGTTCCACCCGTCTGAGGGCGTCTCTGATGTCTACTCCCAACTGGGTGGACATGGCATTGAGCACATCCGGCCGGCTCAACCTGATCGTAGCAACCGGACCGTCGAAAGACAGTTTTATGGTTTCATATTCCATTGGATCTCCTTTCTATCCCAAACCCAGTATCTCACGGGCTTCATCGGGTGTCGCAATCGGGCGGCCGAGTTCCTTTGCAATCCGAACCGTTTTAGCGACAAACTGAGCATTATTCTCGGCCATAACACCTTTTTCGATATAGAGGTTGTCTTCCATCCCCACCCTGACATGGCCGCCCATCACCATTCCCATGGTGACCAGGGGAAATTGATGCGCTCCGATTCCGATGACCTGCCAGGTGGAACCCTTGGGCAAGGTTTCACTCAGATACAGGAGCTGTCTCGGCGTGGGCGCGTTGATCTGACCCGGTATCCCCATGACGAAACTGAAGTGCATCGGTTCAACTAGGGCGCCAATCTTCTGCAAAAGCAGGGCATTGTTGATCATGCCCGGATCGTAGATTTCAATTTCGGGTTTTGTCCCGGCTTCCAGCATGGTCCTGGCGATCAATTCGAGGTCCGCATAGGACTGGCTGAGCGTAAAATCCGAAAGCCACTTTCCGTTCTCGAAATCATAACGCCCGGTCATGGTGGAGCCGATATTAAAAGAGGCCAGATCCGGTTTTAAAGCCGGTACCATACCTACTCGCTCCTGCAAAGAAATCTTGGCCGCCCCCCCGGTTGAAAGGCAGATCACAAGATTACTGCGCGCCTTGATTCCATCGACAATTTCTTTAAAGACTGCCGGATCTGCCGTGGGCTTGCCTTGTGTGTCCCGGGCATGGATATGAACGACAGCCGCGCCTGCCTCCCCGCATTCAATGGCCTGTTGAACGATCTCCTGTGGCTGCTCGGGAAGGTTGGGGTTGGCCTCTTTTCCATGTTGCGCTCCGGTCAGCGCCACTGTGATAATCAGTTTCTCCATCCTATTCTCCCGTAAAACTCGGTTTTCTTTTTTCAATGAAGGCACCCATGCCTTCTTTTTGATCCTCTGTCCTCCAGTTCAACCCGACCGTATTGATGGAAAAATCAATCGCCGCCTCCAGATCCGTTGTCATCCACTTGTTGATGATATCCTTTTGGGTCGCCAAGGCCTTGGGACTTTTGGAAGCGATTTTTTCGGCCCATAACAAGGTCTCCTGCTTCAGGTTCTCGCGCGGCACAATCCGGTTGAGAAGATTAAATTTGTCGGCCCGTTTCACATCCCAGAATTCCCCCGTATAGCATAGCTCCCTTGTTCCGAAGATCCCGATGGCGGCAGGCAGGATAGCCGCCTCAACGATGGCGGGAATCCCCACATTAATGTTTGGCAGGCCGAATCGGGCATCTTCGGCGGCGATCAGAAGGTCGCACGAAAGGGCTAATTCCAGACCGGCTCCCAGGCAAAGACCGTGGATGGAGGCAATAATCGGTTTTTCCACAAACCGCAAAGTACCGAAGGTTTCATGCAGAAGTTGGCCCATTCCTCTGGCCCCCCAAGAATCCATGTCCTTGACAAAGGCCACATCAATACCGGAGCTGAAAGCCCGCTCGCAGGCCGAATTCAGCACCGCCACAACCACATCTTTGTCCTTAGCCAATGCCTGCACCGCGTCCCGGATTTCCTCAAGCATCTGCCGGTTTAATGCATTGAGGAAATCCGGCCGGTTTAAGGTGATGATGCCCAGGTTATTATTTTTTTCATAACCAATCGTTTCAAAGGTCATTTGTTTGTCTCCCTAGACCCTTATTTTTACTGGATTCCCGTTTTCACGGGAATGACAAGAATGAGATTTGTATTCATATGTTTAATTGCTGGTTTAATAATATCCGCTTTGTTTCGCGATGATCTCGAGCATGATTTCGTTGGTACCCCCCCCAATGGTGAAACCGGCCACATCCCGGTAAATTCGGCATACGGGGTACTCTTCCATATATCCATACCCGCCGTGCAGCTGCAGAATCTCATTGGCCACCTCTTTAACCAGGCTGGCCGTAAAGAGTTTGGCCATCGAAATTTCCTTGTCGGTCCGGATCCCGCGATTGGCGGCGTCCACGGCCATATAGGTCAGCTGCCGCGCGGCCATGATCTTGGTGGCCAAATCCGCCAACCTGTGCCGCCAGATTTGATAGCCAACGACGGGCCGCCCAAAAATTTCCCTGCTCTTGCCGTAAGCGGCGCCTTCTTCCATTAAAGCCTCCATGGCCCCCAAGGCGAATCCGCACAAAACGATCCTTTCACCCTGAAAATGATGCATAATATATTTGAACCCCGCGTTCTCCTGCCCGATCAGGTTTGTCACCGGCACGACGCAATCTTCGAAAAAAAGCTCGGCCGTGGCCGAACAATGCACGCCCATTTTGTTAAGCTTTCGGCCGGCCGAAAATCCGGGTGTGCGGGTCGGAACGATTATGAGGCTTATGCCATTCGTACCCGTACCTCCGGTGCGTGCGGCCAGAAGGACATAATCGGCGATGGTGCCGTTGGTGATGAAGGTCTTGGCGCCGTTAATAATATAGGAGTCACCTTCGCGGCGGGCGGTGGTAGTGATGGAACCCACGTCCGAACCCGTATTCGGCTCGGTGACACCGAGGCTTCCCAAGAGTTCTCCCTTGATTGCGGGGACGAGGTATTGCTGCTTTAATTCTTCGCTGCCGTTATCATGAATTGCGGCCGTGCTCATTTCACACTGCATCAGGATGGAAACGGCCGCCCCGATATACTTTGACTTGGCCAGCTCCTCACAAATAACCAGGGTATACCAAAAATCGAGCGCACTCCCCCCGTATTTCTCATCAAACCGTCCGCCCAGAATCCCTAACTCACCCAGTTTGCGGAAAATCTCCCTGGGAATCTCACCCTTCTCCTCCCAATCCTCGCCATTGGGTGTAATCTCCCCGACAACGAAATCCCGCACGGCTTTGCGAATCATCTTGTGTTCATCGGTAAATGGATCCATGTAGTTCATTTAATTTACTCCTAATTCGATGATAGAGGTTTATTTGTCGAGCTTGAAAGCCCTTATGGCGTTATCCCGTAGCAGGTTTTTTTTGGCCTCGGGCTTAAGCCCCAGATCTTCCACTTCATCCACACAGCGTTTAAATGAAAGCAGGGGGTAATCCGTGCCCCACAGAACCTTGCGCCGCCCCCAGGAATTACAGTATTGTTTAAATGAATCAGGCCAAAACTTCGGCGCCCGCGCCGACGTTTCCACGTAAACATTGGGGAACTTCCAAGCCAGAGTCATCATCTCCTCATGCCAGGGCTGGCCCAAATGTGCGCCCACGATGGTCAAATCGGGAAAGGTGAGCGCAAGTTCGTCCAAATAGATGGGACGGCCGCATTCAGAAGGGAGCAAGGGCCCGGTATGGCCCACTTGGAAAACGACCGCAATGTCGAGTTCGCAGCATTTGGCCAGCAGCGGGAAATAGAGCTTGTCATTGGGCGGAAGACCCACCTTGCCGTTCCCATAGGCGTAAGGTTCAAGCCGCAGGGCACGACAGTTATATTCCTTGACACATCTTTCGACTTCATAGTAGGCCGCCATCCCGTCTCTCGGATCCACGGTGCAGGCCATGGCAAACTTGTCCGGATGTTTCAAGGCCAACTCCCCGGTTTCCGTATTGCTGCACATCTCCCGGCCTTCGAATACGAATGATGAGAGGAGGATCTTTTCAACCCCTGCCTCTTCCATTTCCTGAAGCATCTGTTCCAGGGTTTTGCCCTTTTTGAACACCTCGTAAACACCGTAGCGTTTAAAAATATGCCAGAACGAATCCGGCCATAGATTTGATTTTTCAGGAGTAATTAAGGTGGCCCACGCGTCGATGGCACCTACTTTTTCGTTCATCATTTCTATTTCCTCCTTGTTGGATTAAACCGCTCGAAAACATTCGATATCCAAAATATGTCCCTTCCGTTTTTCAGCAAAGACCGCCCCAACGCGCATTCCCGATTTAATCTGATCCACATTCGTTTCTCCCAAAAAGTGAACCAAAGACGTATCGGCTCCATCCAGTTTGATAATGCCATAGGTTAGGGGAGGATCTTTTGGATGATGGGATCCTCCGCGGTAGACAACCGTAAAAGTGACCAGCGTTCCTTCGGTTCCCACCTCCACCCACTGGTCTGTCTCTACAAAGCATGCATTGCATAATAGCTGGGGCGGTACGATCACCCTGCGGCAGCAGGGACATTTTTTACCCATGATCCTTCGGTGATCTCTCAACTCAATAAAGAAGCGGCTGGCTGTGCGGCCGGCCGAATAGCTGAAAGGCAGATCCACTTTGCCGGGAAGAATCATCCTTTCAACATGTACGTCCATTATTCACGCTCCTGTCTCCTTTATTCCTTAATTGTTTTAAAGTAGAGAATGTCTCCGATATTGCCTTCTCTCTTCTCCTTTAAAACCGCCTCCACCCGCATCCCGATGTAGAGTTTTTCGGGATCTCCCTCTTCAAGGATATGGTTGATTGTGGAAAAAGCGCCGTCAAGCTGAATGAGGCCCGATCCATAAGGGATTGGCCGCGGCTTTCCGGTTGATCCATCAATAAACTTAATATAGATGGAAGTATAGGCTTTCACTGTGCCCCTGGGGCCGACAGGCACCCAGTCCCCGGTTTCAATAAAACACTCGCCGCAAACCGGACGTGGAGGTACAAGGACTCGCTCACATTGCGGACATCTGATCCCCATGATTCTCCCGGCTTCTTTCAGTTCCCTAAAAAACCTTAGATAATGGGCACCCGCCGGAAATCGGAAATGAAGCTTCATAGGAACCGGGATCCGAAGAAGCTCTTGCGGTTGATTATCGTTTTTCATCGCACTCCTCTTAATCCGGTTTGCTCGATAAAATGAGCACATCGCTCCAGCAATATACCCCGTATCCGGTGACCAGCGCCAGGTTCACATCCGGGACCTGTCGCTTGCCGCCTTTGCCATGGATCTGCAGTGCCCCCTCGGCCACACGGATTGTTCCGGAGGCCCCGACCGGATTGGTTGAAATGACCCCCCCGGAGGGATTCACGGGAAGCTCACCATCCATCCGGGTAACGCCGTCATCCACCAATCTTCCGCCCTCCCCGTCTTTGCAAAATCCCAGCGCCTCATACCAGGCAATTTCGGCATAGGTTAGCGGATCATAAATTTCGGCCACATCGAACTCCTTTAGGGGCTCCTTTACGCCTACATGTTGATAGGCCACCCGGGACGCCTCCCTTAAACTCCTCATGGTGCTTAGACGGTTTATTACCTCTCCCAGGTAGATATGATCATGTCGCGTTACCGCCGCCCGCACCCACGCGGGTCTGGGGCAGTTCTTTTTTGCGATCTCTTCACTGGCATAAATAATGGCACAGGCGCCGTCGGATTGGGGACACATCTCCATACGATGAACCGGATATGCCAACATGGGAGATTCGAGGACTTCCTTGACCGTTAGGTCCGGCATCTGCAGATGTGCATGTGGGTTATTGCAGGCATTGCGTCGCGCCTTGACAGCCACCTTGGCCGATTGCTCCATGGTAACACCGCGGTCGGCCGTATACTCTGAGACGGAGAGGGCAAAATTACCGATGGCCGCTGCCGCAATGTGGCGATCCCAGAACGGATCCGTCAGGGCCATGCCGGCTGAGGTATTGCCGTCGGAGTGTTTCTCAAAACCCACCACCATCACCTTATCAAAAAGCCCGGAGGCTACATGATAGTATCCCGAAATGGCTCCGGAGGTTCCTGAAGTACCTCCGGTGGAGATTTTAAAGGCGTGCTTCATGAAAGCGCCGGCTCCTTCGGCACACCACATATCGGGAAGCGCCCGGCCCTCAAACAACTCCATGTTGGCCAGCACCACCGCATCGATATCTTTTATGGACATTTCGGCATCTTTTAACGCCGCTGTCGCCGCTTCGTAGACCAGCTCCATCTGATTGACGTCCTCGCGGCGGCTGCAATGTTTGGTCTGCCCGGTTCCGATAATGGCTGCCCTTCTTCCCACTTACATCTCCCTTCCCACCCCTTTATTTTCCCGCGATCATAACATACTGTCCTTGGCCGCAGTATCCGGTGAAACCCTGGGCCAGGGCCATCCTGGCCCCGGGAACCTGGCGTTCCCCGGCTTCTCCGCGAATCTGTAAAACCGCCTCCACCAGCCGGATCAAACCGGCCACGGTGACAGGATTACCCGCCATCATGCCACCCGAGGGATTAACCGGAAGCGTGCCACCTAAAGAAGTCAATCCCTGTTCAAGAATCTTTACCCCCATGCCTCTATCGCACAAACCCAAAAGCTCCGTCCAGAGGGGCTCCTGGTAAGAAAAGGCGGCCGAGAGCTCAGCGACATCCAGTTCTTTCAGCGGATCGTGAATTCCTGCCATTTCATAGGCCTTGTGCGAGGCTTTGGCCAAGGCCTCCCCTTCTGAAAGATCTCGGTCGCCTAGAGAATGTGACTCGACGCAGCTACCGACCCCCAAAATCCATACAGGCTCGGTTTTAAGTGCTTTGGCTTTCTCCTGTGAAGCAAGCACAAGGGCACAGGCGCCGTCCGATACGGGGGCTGCATCCATTTCTTTTATGGGGGAGGCCCACATGGGGGAATTCATGACTTCATCTGTTGTGGTTTCCTTTGCCACCTGGGCATAAGGGTTATTGAGGGCGTCGCTGAGGTTCTTGACAACGACCCGGGCACAGTCTTTTTGGGTCACTCCAAATCGATTCATATAGTGGTTGGCCTGAAGCGCAGCTGCGGAGAGGTAGTCCAATCCCAGGGGCTGTTGATAAATCGGGTCGAAAACCCAGTTGCTGATTCCATTGGGGTCTCCCATGGAGCCGCGACACTGCGAAACGATCAAAGTGATCTCTGATGCACCCGCCAGAATGGACATCATCCCCTGGAGAACTGCCCCCAAACCATCCCCGGCCACCCGGCTTTCCGGCTTCATGATCGATCCCACGACATCGGCCAGCATCTGGTTGGAAGCGGTTCTCCCATCCCAAAGGTCGACACTGGAAGTAACAATGCTGTCCAAATCATCCCGACCCACACCCGCATCGGTCATAGCCGCCTGCACAACCTCGAAAACCGTCTCGGTGACGGCCTGATCGCTTTTATCGCCCTCAAATTTAGTCTGACTGACACCGATAACGCCAACCCGCGAATTCATCACAAATAGCTCTCCACACAGCTTGATAGGTAGAATCCCAATTGAGCGAAAAAAGGCTCAATTGGGGGGTTATTCGTTAAATGTTAATGGTTATTGGCTTTAATCCCGTTCACCATTTTATGTATCTTGTATAGATGAGATACAATTTTGGTTTAAATTTTACCAAAACCAATAACTGATAACTCATAACTGGTAACATCTAATCGAGTTTTGACTCACAATTTGAAAGGTTCTACAATATTTTAATAGGTGGTACATTCACCCAGAGTATTTGCGATCCCTCTGGAGCAACTCCGTAAATCGCATGCGGAAAAGTAGATTTGAAGTAGATGGTATCCCCTTCATTCAGGGTATGGGTTTCATCCCCGACCTGGACCTCAATTCGGCCGTTTACGACCAGCCCGAACTCCTCCCCCTCATGAGTGTATTTTTCCGGAGGGGTTTCAAAGCGCTCTATCTTTGCTTGCACAACCTCCATCTTTTTGCTGCGCACGGAGGGATTGAGTAGCTCGAAATAGATTTTGTTGTCATTACTGGTCCAGACCTTGCGATCTTCTTTATGACAGACCATGGCGCTTTTTTTCTTTTCTGATTTTTCAAGAAAGAAGCTGGTATCCGTGCCTAAATAGTTTGCGAGTTTGATGAGAGTAGAAAGTGATGGGGAGGTATTGTTGTTTTCGACCTGGGAAATAAGGCTGATGGAAAGACCCGTTTTGTCAGCGACGTCCTTGAGTTTTAGCCCTTTTTGCAATCGGATCTCTTTGATTTTGGGACCGATATCAATTTTCGCTGCCATTTGGCACCCTTGTCACTATTTAGGTGAAAACATGAAATCATCCCATGGTCCGCACGGATACTTTG
>CAZHAH010000161.1:0-13758 GCA_964530095.1 uncultured Desulfobacteraceae bacterium
AATAGGTTAAATCCATTCATCTCAAATAAGACGTGTGGATTACGAAAAAAGCTTGGCCTCGACCTCGATCGGGGAGTCGGCACAGACGACGACGTGCCGGCGCTGATTCAATCGGCAGTTTCGCCCAAGGAATTCCGGAAAAACTGGGCTTATTTGATCCAGAAAATTTATCATGTAAATCCTTTGTTGTGCCCTAAGTACTATGGATCTATGAAAATAATTTTTTATTGGCTCCAATAATCGAAAAAGAGTTTTGAGGCTTACCCAAAATCCACGTTTAAATTCGGCTGAAAGTCTCGTTTTTTAAATCTTGGCCCCCACCATGTCTATTTTTAAGTTTGACCGGTAGTCGCTTCTGACTGCAAGCCAAATCCCAGTTCGGCCTATACAACATGTAGTGGTGTATTTTTCTTGACAAACAACCACCCTTACGCCATACAATATCTTCCAAAAAGCAAGTTCTTATCCTTTTGTTTAAAATGGAGTAGGACAATGGAACTGTCAATAAAAATACCTTACCCAAAAACCATGCCAGATGCACTACATGAAACACCGGAGGAATTTGAACAGGAAGCGAAAATAGCCATGGCGGTCAAATTGTATGAAATGAAAAAAATATCATCGGGAATGGCCGCTTCACTACTTGGTATGGAACGAGTTGCATTCCTGTTGCTCTTGCATCGTTATAGTGTTGCAGCCATAGACCTGACAGAGGAAGAATTACAGGGAGATATGGATAATGCCTGATGCTTCCCGGATTGTAATCAATACAGGCCCGATCCTGGCATTGGTTGCCGCCCTTGGCGATCTGGCGATTCTCAAGAATTTATATAAAGAGGTGCATGTCCCCATAGAAGTAAGTCGTGAGATCCTGGCCGGTGGAACATCAGGAATTGGCGTGCAACAATTTATTGGTGCTTCATGGCTTATCAAATGGGAAGTTGAGCAGGTTTTGCCTTCTTTTCTGGCTAATACCCTAGACCGGGGTGAAGCCTCAGTTATCCAATTAGCTCTTTCGGAAAGCATAAGGACAGTTTGTATCGACGAGGTGGTAGGCCGTCGTGTTACCCGTCTCAATGGTCTGTTACTAACCGGCTCCGTCGGGATTATTCTTCGGGCAAAACGAGAAGGCTTGGTACATAGTGTAAGCGACGCTGTTCGGCAAATGCGAAGAAATGGTATCTGGCTCAGTGATAGGGTCGTTAGTTTCACTATTCGTCAGTCTGATGAGAATGAGTAACGATGATGTTCGCAATAAAAGAATAAAAACCCGCTCCAAAAAAAACATCCCAAAAAGCAAGTTCTTATCCTTAACCGTGAACCTGGAACGGTGAACCGCTGAACTCAGGTCCGTCTAGATTAAACGGAGATTTTGGAAAAATCGGCAAACCTGCCGAAAAGCGAGGCGATGTGGCCCAGCAAGGCAAGTCTGTTCCGGCGCAACTGGCTGTCTTCATCCATGACCATCACGTTGTCGAAAAAGCTGTCCACCTTATTGCGCAACGAGGCGATATCCAATAGCGCCCGTTCGAATCGACCTCGGCTCAAATTTGTGGATACCTTTTTGGAAACCGTTTGGTAAGCCTTATAAAGATCGGATTCGCTTTTGTGCTGAAACAGTTTTTCGTTAATATCGAAGACTTCCTTACGGGACTTAAATTCACCGGCCTGTTTAATGATGTTAACCACCCGTTTAAAAGCAGCCGCCAGTGGCTCAAAATCCGCTTCCGCTTTAAGATTCTCAAGTGCACGTACTCTCTGCCACACCTCCGGGATATTGTCTATGGAAACGTCAATAACGGCCGCAATCACATCTTTGGAATAACCTTCCTCTTCTAATTGGTGCGCCAGACGGTTTTTTAAAAATGTATAAACCTTTCCGGTCGTTTCTCTTATTTCTTTAACACTTCGGGCACCAAAAAGCTTCACGTCCTTTTCGATCATTCCCTTCAATGAGTAAGTGAATCTCTGATTCAGCATGATTTGGACAATACCGATTCCCTGGCGTCTGAGCGCATAGGGATCAGAAGCCCCGGTAGGAATCAGCCCCGCGCTGAAACATCCGCAAATATTGTCAATTTTGTCGGCAATACTCAATATGGCACCGGTGATTGTGTGGGGAAGCGGTCCGCCGGAAAAGGTCGGCCGGTAGTGCTCCTCAATAGCCGTGGCTACCTGCTCGTCTTCCTTTCGGACGGTGGCGTAAACGCGCCCCATAACGCCCTGAAGGGTAGGAAATTCTCCTACCACCTGGCTGACGAGATCAGTCTTGCACAACAATGCGGCACGTAGAACCCTTTTCTTGAGTTTGGGCTCTTTTGGAGTCTGTCCTGCCAAAAACCCGGCCAGTTTCTTGATCCGCACCACTTTTTCATGCACGGTCCCCAATTTAGCCTGGAAGCGCACCCTCTTCAGCTTATCCACCCAACTCTCAAAAGACTCACCCAAATCACTTTTGTAGAAAAATTGGGCGTCCGCCAGCCGGGCCCGCAAAACGCGTTCGTGCCCGGTGCTGACCAATCCCATGTCCTTTGTCAGCGTATTGTTTATGGCAATAAAACAGGGCATAAGCCGATCTGTCTCATCAATCACCGCAAAATATTTTTGATGCTCGCGCATAGAGGTGATCAGTATTTCTCGCGGAAGATCCAGAAATATCTGATCGAACTTCCCTGCGGAGGCAACGGGAAATTCGACCAGATGGGTAACGATATCCAAAAGCGCTTCATCGGGTAAACCCCTTCCACCGAGGCGTTTCGCAGCGGTTGCGATTTCTTGTTCAATTCTTTGTCGGCGTTCCTGGATATCGGCCAAAACCCAAGCGGCTTTTAACGATTCGACATACTGATTCGAATCAGACAATCTTATCCGCTGAGGCTGCATAAAACTGTGTCCCATCGTGTATCGGCCGCTTTTGATGAATCCCAGGTTAAAGGATACGACCTTTTCTTGCAAAAGCGCGACAACCGAATGGATGGGTCTGGCAAATTCGATTTGTTGATCAGCCCACCGCATTGTCTTGGGAAATGGAATCGCCAGGATTACATCCGCTAAAATAGCTTTCAGCAGGGTATGCGTTGCAAGGCCGCGATCCGTCTTTTGGACACTCAGATATGACCCCTTCTTGGTTTTTTTGATTTTGATTTTATTCATCGGGACACCAACCTTTTCCGCAAATTTCTTTGCTGCCACGGTTGGCTTCCCGTTCTCATCAAATCCGACTTTTTGGGGTGGCCCTAAAACTTCCGTTGTAACGGTTTTTTGCTTTTCGGCGACATTCTCCACCAGAATCGCAAGTCTGCGTGGCGTCCCAAATGTTCTCGCCTTACCGTGCTCAATCCGTTCCAGGCTCATCTTTTGTAAGAGCTTTGAAGAAAGCGCCTTCAGGGCGGGTTCGATATATCCGGCCGGAATTTCCTCTGTTCCGATTTCTAACAGCAAATTATCCATGTCTACCTCTCTCTATATGCGCTCAACTCCATAACAGCCCGATTCCGGATTGTTTCCCCTATTTCGCCACCTCTTCTTTTTTAAGCAATGGAAATCCCATCGCTTCTCTCTGGGCCAGATATTTTTCAGCACAGGCCCGGGTCAGATTTCTAATCCGGGCGATGTAGCCGGTCCTTTCCGTAACGCTGATCGCGCCTCGGGCATCCAGGAGATTGAAAATATGAGAGCATTTTAAACAGCATTCGTAAGCCGGAAGCACCAATGATTCAGCGCCGGCCCGTTTCGATTCCATTTCATAGTCTTCAAAAAGCCTGAGCAGCATCTCAACATTCGCTTTTTCAAAATTATAAGTCGACTGTTCCACCTCCTGCTGATGATGCACGTCACCGTAAGTTATGGTATCATTCCACTTTAGATCATAAACATTATCAATCCCCTGCAGGTACATGGTGATACGTTCCAAACCATATGTGAGTTCGACCGAAATGGGTTGAAGTTCAATGCTGCCCGCCAGCTGGAAATAAGTAAATTGGGTGATTTCCATCCCGTCCAGCCAAACCTCCCATCCCAGCCCGGCGGCGCCCAGTGTGGGGGATTCCCAGTCATCCTCTACAAACCGGATATCATGCGCTAGCGGATCAACGCCGAGCACCCTAAGGCTTTCCAAATATTGTTGCTGGACATCTAACGGCGAGGGTTTTAAAAGCACCTGATATTGATAATAATGCTGCAGCCGATTCGGGTTTTCGCCATACCGTCCGTCGGTGGGCCGTCGTGATGGCTGCACATACGCCACCCGCCAGGGTTCAGGGCCAAGAGCCCTGAGCAGGGTGTTCCAATGAAAAGTTCCGGCGCCCACCTCGATGTCATATGGCTGGGTTAGAATACATCCTTTCTGCGCCCAGTACCGTTCAAGCGATAGTATTACATCCTGAAAATTCATCTGCTTTCCTCATCATATCTTTATGGCTTAAGTCTTTACCCCAACGTTGCATAAGACACCTTCTGTATCTACTTTTGTGCTAAGCAAACGCGCATCTTTGCGTGAGGCGAGGATCGTCTCCCATTTGGATGTTAATTTTTCTATATCTTCAATTCCACCAAACGCCCACACACATCCGCCTCCACCGGCGCCCGTAAACTTGGCCCCACAATGGTTTTCCACCGCCGAGATAACCAAACGGTTCCCCATTTTGTCGAGGACTTCAGGCGTCATCTTGCGACGAATAGCCATTTCGCAATTCATCGACTTGATTGCGCTTTTTAAATCCTCTTTTTTTAAACTGTCGCCAAAATTTTTAGTGTGGGCGACAATTTCCATCCAAAGTTTTCGATTTTTGCCGGCTAAAAACTGTTCTATCCACTTTTGATTAATATCCTTTGAAGCATGGGGAATTCCGCAATACGCTAATAACAGGTGCGGCTCCAATTTTTTACATGCCCTCTTCTCCAACACGGTCATTTTCCTAAAAAACGGTTGGCTTATCGTTTCGGGCCAATACCACAAGTTGACGCCGCCATACGCTGCAGCAAGCTGATCCTGGAGCCCACAGGGCACCCCGGCCACGCTTTCCTCAATTCCGTGTGCCAGCTGAACAATTCCTTTTTTGTTGAGGGCCGGTCTTCCCATTCTCGTATTCAGGCAGGCCAAAGCGCTCACCAAAGCCACCGCGGCGGCCGATGACCCCCCGAGCGCACTTTGGGGGGGGGATGTAGACTCGATTTCGATATGGATGCCGGCTCCTTGGAAGTAAACGGCTATCGCAAATATCAATCCCAAAGGATGCCGGAAAGGCGCCTCCTCAAGGGGAAAGTCTGCGCTTTGAAAACCCTTTGACGAAACCTTGACGCTTCCATTTTTAAACGGCAAAAGCCGTACGTGAGTCCTTAAATCGATGGCAATGTTGAATGTGCACGGCGACAGGTGCCGCAACGGATAATAAAAAGTGCGGATATCAAGTGTGCCGCCTGCGTCAATTCGGCAGGGTGCCGAGGCTTCGATTAATTCCGACTCCAGCATTTTCGAAAAAGGGATCGACATTTAAGCTGGCCTTGGTCCTTTCACGATTATTATACCCCAAATCAAGTCTGTGCTCTTAACTGACGGAGTATTTTCAGGCTGCGCGGTTCTTTGCCTAAATGATATGGCACAAACGCCTCCAGCAACTCAATGCTCTCCTTGACGCCTTGCCGGGTAAATCGCATCCGTTTTGCTTTGGCGATGTCACCCCGCGCGATCCAAAGCAGCTCTTTGATGGCGCCTTTGGAAAGCCTTATGCGCGCCCTGGAAGGGGCTTGACAACGGGCACATATCAACCCTCCGCGCTTGAGGTCAAATCCAATCTGCTTACTTGACATTTCCTCTGCTCCGCGCCCGCACACGCCGCAACGGGCCAGGCCCGGGGCAAAACCGGATAGCGCCATAAAGCGCATCTGAAAAAGGATGCTTAACACCTCGGGCGAAATGATATTCCGGTCCAGCTCGTTCAATACGGATAGAAACAGCTTGTAGAGCCTGGTATTTTTGGCACCCCCTTCTACCCATTCATTTATCAGCTCGGCCCAATAGCTGGCATAGGCTGTCTTTTTAATATCCTCCCTGATTTTTGAAAAGGGTTGTTTCATGGTGGCCTCTTGCAATATCGGCAGGCCCCTCGGAGCCGCCTTCTGGCTGCAGACAATTTCTAAAACCGAAAACAACTCTAATATTCCTGCAAACCGCTTGGTGCTTTTTTTAGCCGCTTTGGCAAGGACCGAAATCTTGCCCCTATCTAACGTAAAAAAAGTTATGATCAAGTCATAATCGCTAAAATCGACGCGACGCAGCAAGATGCCGAGTGTGGAAAATCGTGTCATACTTTCATAGATCAAGGAGGATTGTGGCGATCCTAAAATAGAAGAACACACTGATAATATCAATGGCGGTAGTCACAAAAGGACCGGTGGCAACTGCGGGGTCAATGTTTATCCTAGCAAAAAGCATCGGCACCAGAGAGCCGATCAAGGCGGCCACCGTCATCGATGAAAGGACCGCAAGCCCTACCGATGAGGCCAGCATTGCAGAACTGTATTGTAAATGGGCCACGGATCCAATGATTAACCCGTAAACGACACCCAAGATAAGACCAATGGAAAACTCCTTGAAAACGACCTGCCAGATATCTTTGATATTATGGCGTCCCATCGCCAATCCCCGAACGACGATGGTTGAGGATTGCGTGCCGATATTGCCCCCCATGCCCATTATCACCGGTATAAACGCTGCCAGATAAGCCAGCTTGCTCAAACTGGCTTCAAAACGGTTGATTACAAAAAAAGCGGCGATTCCGCCCAAGCAGCTTGCAAACAGCCATGGCAGGCGAATTTTGGTGCTTTTTAATACGGACTTGGTTTCCGCAAATTCTTCCCCGGCACCGGCCATTTTCAGTATATCTTCGGTCGCTTCTTCGCGTATAATGTCGATGACATCATCCACCGTAATAATCCCTACCAGGCGGTTGGTATTATCGACGGCCGGTACCGCCAAAATATCGTATCGCGCGACGATTTTGGCTACTTCTTCCTGATCCGTATCCGTATGCACCGAAATTACATCCCGGGTCATAAAACTTTCAAGAGGTGTGTCCGCCGGGACGACCACCAATTGTCTCAGGGAGCTCACTCCCACGAGCTTGCCGTATTCATCCACCGCATACAAATAAAACGGCATCTCGACATCCGAGTATTCCTTTTGCATCATTTCAATGGCGGCCCTAGCCGTGATATCCTCCCGCAATGCAATAAAATCGGGGACCATAATCCCGCCGGCAGTATCATCGTCGTACCTGAGGAGGCCCTCCACTGTCTCTGAGCCCTCATTTTGCATTTTTTCCAAAATGGTATCTGACCGTTCGTCCTGCATTCGTCCGATTAAATCCGCCACATCATCTGATGGCATCTCTTCCAGAATACTGACGATCTCTTCATCCCGCATATCCTCAATGAGATCCAGAAAAGCATCTTCATCCAGGCTGCTGAAGAGGGTTCCCTTCTGCTCGACATCTTCGATCATATCAAAGAGTTTGTGTTGCTGCGAAAGCGAGAGAGAACGGAACACCACTGACAAATCGGCCGCATGCGTCTTATTTACAATTTTTTGAAGATGGCTGGTGGCATTCCTGCGCAGTAATCTTTTGATACTTTCAACCAGTATTCTGCTTCGTTCGGTCAACATTTTTCAAATTGTAATACTTTTGAAGTGAGCTAAATTAATAAGAGAATTCCAAATATGATATTGATATTACCATTAATCCCAAGAGCAAAAACATGATGCCCATAAACCTTAGCCAAAAGGATTTGGTCGATTCGATGGTTGCACTCGTGTTGTTCGTGCTGTGGCCTAGAATACGAATTCTGGAAACATAGCGATCAATCGCCTCATCGGCATCAACGCCAATGGCCTGGGCGTACGCGCGTATAAACCCTTTCACGTAAACCTCTGAAGGAAGGCGGGTATGATCGTCATTTTCAATGCTGCCAAGCTTATCCAGCCCGATCTTGGTCTCTTTTGATATTGTTTCAAGATCGATTCCCTTTTCTAACCGTGCGGTCTTGAGATATCGGCCGCAAGAAAGCTTCATTGTTGTATCTATCATATTTTATAAGGATCTAACTGTGATCCGCTTGTGACCAAGTTAGCGTATTATCTTAATATGCGACCGCTTACGAAGGCTCTCAATCCAGGTTTCAAATTTGGTGTCCATGATTTCCCTTGAGATTTTTTGCTGAATTGCTGATGAGACCTCCTTTAAAGGCTTGTCTTTGGATTTGATAATATTTTGAATGTAAAAAATCTGGAATCCCTGTTCGGTATCAAGAATTGAAGTAAACTCACCGATTCTTTTACCGTCAACCGCCTCGCGTATTTCGGATGAAAGCTGGTCAAGGCTGAAAACGCCCAGGTCGCCACCATCGGCCGCTATGGGTGAATCCGAGTATGTCCTTGCCAGGGTTTCAAAGGGCTGGCCGGCCTCTAATTTCTTAACCACTTCCTCCATTTTTAGCCGTATTTCTTTCCTGAACTCATCAGCCGCATTGACCGGAACCCGTTTTATTATGTTGCGCAGGTGATATTTGCGCTTCCCGGTGTATTCTTCTTTGTGATTATCGTAATAGGCCTTGATATCTTCGTTGGTAATCACGATCTTAGATTTTACTTCCCGGTTTACCAGTTTGATTCGGAGAATGTCCTTTTTTAAACGTTCGCGGTAGCTTTCCAAGGTTACGCCCTGGCGCTCCAGTGTCTCTCTAAGTTCTTCCTCAGTCAAAAATCGTGCGTTCTTAATTCTCTCAATCTGAGCATCAATTTCCTTTTCAGCGACACTCACATTAAAGCGCTTTATTTCTTGATCGGTAAGCTTTTCATTAACGAGTTGTTGCAGAATTTCCTCTCGCGCCTTGAAAATCATTTGGCGTTCTTTTTCCTGAGAATAACCCATCTTTTTGATATTAACCAACCAGGGCTTAAGGGATCTATTCAACTGCGCAAGAGTGATGATATCATCGTTGACAATAGCGACGATCCGATCTACCACCTCACTGCCGAGCGCGTTCCCGGGCCTGCCTAGATCAAGGCAAATCACAAGGAGGCACCCAAAGAGCAAAAATAATCCTCCAACCCATCTTCGCTCCATAGCCATTATCCGCAAGTGTTTTTCAGCTGTTATAAGCATGATCATTTAACCCCATCGTTGCATAAAAAACATGACAAAAGGATTTCAAAAACAAAAATAATAAGAGATTAGGTATAATTGGTGCAAGTTTATGGAATCGACCAAAGGTGACATCCAAAAATAGTATTGAATTTGTCATATTTCTTACCCTTCGGGAAAGCCGAGAATAACGCATCTCCTTCGTTGCCAAGGGTTCGCGGTAGTTCACTACAGCTTCACCCTTGGACGTCTTGGAGCTTCAGCATCCTCAACTTTTGCAACAATTGGGTTATGAGTGTGAAATCTCCTCCCATTTTATCTTATTTAGCTTTATGGTATATTTTTTCTGAAGTTGCGAGATCCAGGACTGATAAGCTTCTTGTTCCTTCTGCATGTGCAAGTACTTAATGATGAACTTTTCGATACCGGCAGCGTCTGCCTTGTCTGGGGAGTTCAGCTGGCTATACTTGTAGTAATCCTTTGAATATTTGGAAATATCCTCAGGCGTGATGGTAATCTGCTCCTTTACGTCCCGTGCCACAACCTTTTCCATGAGAAGTCGAACTTTTAGTCGCTCTCGCCAGAGCCGGGGCGAAACCGCATGTTCAAGAAAGGCTTTCTCAAAGTGATCCTTGGGGTAATCTTTTTTGATATTTTGGGCCGCTTGACTGACCTCTGCATCTGAAATGCTTATCTTTAGCTCCCTGGCCCGTTCCAAAATAATCAGCTCTTCTTTGAGTTGTATTATTACACGCAGCCTCAAGTCGCTAAGTGACTTGAAGTTTTTAGACAGCTTCGGCGGGTAGGCCGTTTGAGAAACTTCCAAAATTTGGTTAAAATCAGCTACCGTGGCAACACTTTTACCGACCCGAATAAGGTATTCATCTTTGCCAATCCGTTCCGTTCCCGATCCGGGTTCACCGCAGGCGATAAGCATCAAGTTCAAAACAAAAATTCCCGTCAGCAGACTATATTTATGAAGGCTTCCTTTTATCATCATTTGCCACCAACCTCATCGGCGTTCAGGCGTTAACATGCCGGGCAATTTCTTTCAAGATGTTTTTCGCCTGCACCAGATAGGACTCAGCTCGCGGCTTTATGAGCCGAATGGTGAGCGCTTGATCGGGTGTTATCCGAAACCGATCGTTATTTGCTTCGATCAAATCAATGATTTTGGATGGATCTTTCTGATGGGCCTCGGAAAAGGTTAAAAATAGCTGTTCTCCATTCAAATCCAGACGCCTGACTCCCGCATTAATCGATAACACCTTTAGCATGATTTTTAACAAAAGATTGGCCGCCTCTTGCGGTAGATGGCCGAAGCGGTCGCTCAGCTCGGATTTATAATCACTAATTTCGTTAAGGGCGGTCATTTTAGCCAGGCGACGATAGGCCGAAAGTCGTTGGTCAATATCCATGATGTAGGTTTCCGGGAAAAAAGCGGACAAGGGAATATTAATCTCCGGTTCAAGTTTCTCAATTACAGGTTCTCCTTTTATCTCGGAGACGGCACTTTCCATGAGCTTTAGATACATATCGTAACCGACGGCCGCAATATGACCGGATTGCGATGCACCCAGGATAGTCCCACCGCCCCTAATCTGCAAATCGTTCATCGCGATTTGAAAACCCGATCCCAAATCAGAATGTTCCATTAATACTTTCAGACGTTTACGCGCATATTTAGTCAGGTAGCTTTCATTGGGAATAAAAAGATAGGCGTAGGCCTGTTCTTCGGCACGGCCCACACGTCCCCTTAGCTGATAAATCTGGGCCAAGCCGAACCGGTCCGCCCGATTGATAAAAATGGTATTGGCCGAGGCCACATCCAGGCCGGATTCGATGATGGTGGTGCACACCAGCATATCGAACTCCCGGTTTAAAAAGGAGAGCATCACACTTTCCAATTCTTCATCTTCCATACGGCCGTGGGCGATATCGAGCCTGACCTCTGGCACGAGTCGCTGCAAATGGTCCGCTTGGACCTGGATGCTGAAAATGTTGTTGTGGACAAAAAAGATCTGTCCTTTGCGATGCAGCTCTTTGCGAATGGCTTCCGCTATCAGCGCATCATCAATTTCTGAAATGTAGGTGATAATCGGATGTCTTTGCTCCGGCGGGGTGGAAATGACACTGATATCCCGTATCCCCATCAGAGACAGGTGCAACGTTCGCGGAATCGGTGTTGCCGTTAACGAAAGCACATCAACTGTTTTGCGCAAGTTTTTTAATTTTTCCTTATGCTTCACACCGAAGCGCTGTTCTTCATCAATAATCAACAATCCCAAATCCTTGAGCGCCACATCTTTTTGTAAAAGCCGATGGGTACCGATGACAATGTCGATCTTTCCGGCTTTCAGGTCATTTACAATTTGGCGCTGCGTCTTAACCGATCGAAACCGGTTTAAGCAGGCCATATTGACCGCAAAATGTTTGAAACGACTGTTAAAGGTCGTAAAGTGTTGTTCGGCCAGAACGGTCGTAGGAACCAGCAGGGCCACCTGTTTGTTGTTGTTGACGGCCAAAAAGGAAGCGCGTAAGGCCACCTCTGTTTTGCCATACCCCACATCCCCACAAATCAGCCGGTCCATGGGAGCCGACTTTTGCATATCATCCAATGTGTCGCTAACGGCCTTGCTTTGATCAACGGTCTCCTCGAAAGGGAAGCCGGCTTCAAAATCCTTATAGTCACGATCGAACTCCGTAAAGGCATAACCTTTTTCCACTCTCCGGGCGGCATAGAGTTTCAGAAGCTCACCCGCGATTTTTTCGGCTGTTTTTTTGACTCGCCGCCTTATATTGTCCCATGATTTGCCCCCCATTTTATCCAAGACGGGCGTGATGCCGTCCACGCCCATATATTTCTGCACCACGTCCATCCGATCCACCGGCACATAAAGCTTATCGTCATCGCGATAATAGATAAGCAAGAAATCGTTTGTGGCGCGTTCAATCTTCAGTTTGGCGAGACCTTCATAACGGCCGATGCCATGTTCGCTATGGACAATCAGATCCTCCTTTTTCAAATCTTCCAGGCCCAGCAGCTGCGTCCGATCGATCGGCTTTGATTTTATTTTACGCGGCCGTTTGACATCGAATATTTCACTTTCGGTAACAATGGCCAGCAATTCATCCTGCCAGATGAACCCGGATGAAAGATTGCCCAGGCATCCATACACGTGCCCCTTGTTCCCGGGTATCTTAAAAAAATGATCGGCAACCTGCAGTTGAATACTGTATGGCAAAAGGAGTGATCTTAATCGATCCAGCTGAGAATTCGTTTGACAGACCAGCAGGGTGCTGTATCCCAACTGCAGCTTCTCCGTAATCCATTTCACAAACGGGGTAAGCAGATTTTCTCTGCGACCCTGTTTCTGAAGATCCAGACGGATCCCGGAATTATCCTTTATGATCACCTGATACTGCTTACGGGCTAATTTTTGGTCGGATTCTTTTAGAACCGGAATCTTGCGGTAGGCCAAAGATTTTTTGTCTGTCAGCAATTTTGAAACCGCTTCCCAGGTTAAGTAATAATTTTCCGGCTCGGCACAGATTTTATTGTCCTGACAGGCGCTCATAAAGCTCTGTTCAATCTGTTCTTCAATATTTTCGGCCGCTTGTCGAAGCTTTGCAGGATCTAAGCGGATGAAAAGGGTTGCATCCGATACATATTCAAAAAGCGTGTCTAATTGATCGTAAATTAACGGAATCAGGCTTTCGATACCCGCAAAAATGCCTTCTTTTTTCAGACGCTCAATCACAAACCGTGTTTGTGTCACCGGGACATCATTCATCGCGGCAAGCGATCTTACCCGCCCTAAAACTTGGCTCAAAGAGCCTTTTTCTAAAATCACTTCCCGCGCCGGCAACACGATGGCTTCGTTTATTTTGCGCGTCGTGCGTTGACTGATGGGGGAAAAGAAGCGCAGCGAGTCAACCGTGTCGCCATCAAGCTCGATGCGTATCGGTTCGGGATAAAGGGGTGAAAAAATATCCAGTATCCCTCCCCGCACACAGAAATCACCCGGTTCTTCAACGATCATCGCCGGTGCATAACTCCCGCTGAGCAGCTTTTCCACCAGCGTATCCCGATCCAATTCCTCTCCGGCCGCAATCAGCTCCACATATTCCCCAAGCGCCTTTTTGGGAAACACTTTCTGGAGCAATGCGCCCACGGTGGTGATGATAATAGGGGGTCGTGGATTATTGACTATTTGATATAGCGCGGCGACGCGCCTGGCCGCGGTTTCGTTGTGGTAGGCCATAAATTTAAATGGCAAAATATTATAGGGCGGGAAGTAGATGATGGGTGCTGAAACCTCTTTTGAAAAAAAATGCAGATCTTCTAAAAAGCGCTGGCTGTCCTTGGGTGTGGCTGTAATGACCACCATCGGCCTTGGATGGGCTTTGTAAAGCCTGTCCGTCGCAAAAGCCGTATCCGACCCGCAAAATCCGCTGCATTCAATTTCACCGGGTCTGCCGGGGATCGCTTTGATCAGATCGTCGAGCGAAATTATTTCTTGATTTTGGGGCATAAAAAAAGTAGCTTCCTCGATAAATCGGCCGACGTAGCTCAGTTGGTAGAGCAGCTGATTCGTAATCAGCAGGTCAGCGGTTC
>CAZHAH010000162.1:0-13695 GCA_964530095.1 uncultured Desulfobacteraceae bacterium
CGGCCTTTTTGTATATGCGTTTATCGCTCGCCAGGGACCTTTGGGATTTCTTGACCTGCTTTACACCCAGAAGGCGATTATCATCGGTCAAACGATTTTAATCCTCCCATTGGTAACGGCGCTGATCATTGCCGCCATCAGCCGCATCGATGAACGGTATCGAAAAACGGCCATGACCTTGGGTGCAAACCGCCTGCAGACGGCATGGGTCATTTTCAGGGAAGCGCGGTTTGGGCTCGGGGCCGCGGTTATCGCGGCCTATGGACGTGTGATTTCAGAGGTGGGTATCAGTATGATGCTGGGGGGGAATGCCAGAGGTTTTACACGTACCATGACCACCGCAATGGCCCTGGAATACGATAAAGGAGAGTTCACTCTGGCCGTGGCGCTGGGATTGATTCTGCTGGGATTCAGCTTTGGAATCAATCTGCTATTTCAATTTGTCCAGGGGAGAACCGGCCCATGACCGTATATACGATTTCGAAGCTTACGAAAGTATATCAAACGCGCAAGGTTCTGGATATCGATTCTCTGGAGATTGAAAAGGGCGCTATTTATGCCTTGCTGGGCCCCAATGGAGCCGGCAAAACCACTTTGTTAAACCTTCTGGGATTCCTTGAACTGCCGACCACAGGGGAAATTTCCTATGATTCCAAGCCGGTTCAATTTTCCGAACCCTATCTCCAAAAATTACGTAAAGCGGTCGTATTGGTGGATCAGCATCCGATCCTTTTTTCGACGACGGTTCGCAAGAACCTGGAGTTTGGGCTGAAAATCCGCAAGGTTTCCCCCCAAAAAAGGAATTATATCATTGATGAGGCGCTGGAGTTGGTCGGGATGCTTGATTTTGCGCGGGCATCGGCCCATCGCCTCTCCGGGGGCGAAACACAACGTGTGGCTCTGGCGCGGGCATTGGTGGTCGCACCACAGGTTTTTTTGTGTGATGAGCCGACGTCGAGCGTCGATGTGGAGCATCAGACCGCGATTCTAAATATTCTGCGGCAGATAAACGGAGACAAAAAAATAACCATCGTATTTACAACTCATGATACCACCCAGGCATCTTTGCTGGCACACCAGACGCTTTATCTGAATAAAGGAAGACTTGATACATCGCCCTTGGCTTTTGGATCTGTATGATGTAATAAAATAATAAATATATTTTTAAAAATAGGTGAAGCATGAAAATAGTCTCAATTGCCAAAAGCAAAAAAAAGGGAACCCGCAAAAAGACCATCAGCGAAGTTACCCTCAAAATAGACCATGGTCTTGAAGGCGACGCCCACGCCGGGGACTGGCATCGTCAGGTGAGTCTTCTGGCCTCGGAGAGCATTGAATATATGCGTGCCAAAGGCTTGGAGGTGACATTCGGCGATTTTGCCGAAAACATTGCCACAGAAGGAATCGACTGGAAAACGATTCCGATCGGCACTAAAGTAAAGCTGGGCGAAGGTGCCCTGGTTGAAATTACACAGATCGGCAAAGTATGTCATAAAAAGTGTGCCATTTATTATCAAGCCGGTGACTGCATCATGCCCAAAGAGGGGATTTTTGCGAAAGTGCTCAAAGAGGGAACCATAAAAGTCGGTGACCCTATCCTGGTTTTAGAGTCAGCGGAAGCGGTATAGAGCGTATCCGACAATATACGGCGAGGAATTGGATTGAATTCAACTTTAGAACATCAAACGATCGATTGGGATACACGGGCAACCCAATCATTTTCCCAAAAGCTGATTGGCGAGGAGCCGCTGTCGATAAGAATCCAAGGAAACCCGTATTCGGTTATCATGCGGACGCCCGGCGATGAGATACCGCTGGTGGGGGGCTTCTGCCTGGGGGAGGGAATTGTCGACAAAAAAGACGATTTCACCTCCATTGCCTTTTGTGACGATACCGACACCAATGTGATCGCTGTGACTGTCAACGAATCGCGAAGAAACAATATATCCGAATTCCTTGATCGGCGCGGGTTTATCAGTCAAACCAGCTGTGGCATTTGCGGAAAGGAAGTTGTCGATGATCTCTATCAGGCAATCAATCCCTTGACGGATAATATCAAACTTGATGCCCATAAAGCCCTTGAGCGGTTGGAAAAAATATCGGAGATCCAGCCCTTGCGGGATAAAACCCGTGGTTCGCATGCGGCGGTGCTTTACAATGCCGAATTTAAGCGCCTGGCAGTTGCTGAAGATGTGGGCCGGCACAATGCCCTGGATAAGGCGGTGGGGAAGCTCTTTCTGCAAGACAGGCTGGATGAGGCAGCACTTTTGATACTTTCTTCACGCATCAGCTATGAACTTGTTCAAAAAAGTGCCCGGGCAAAAATTCCGGTTATTTTGGCCATATCACGCCCAACTTCCCTGGCGGTGGAGTTAGCCTCAAAGCTCAATTTGACACTGGCTTGTCTGGCCGATGAAACCGGATTGTATATTTTCTGCGGCGAGCAGCGGTTGCTTTTTTAAACAGCTATTTTTCGCCCATCAACAGGTTGAAAAGGGCAACCGCTTTCTTACTATTCCACTCACGCGCCCCGAGCGCCTGTCCCATAATTCGTCCCGATTTATCAAGGATAAAGGTGGTCGGAAGCGCCCTGATTCCGAATCGGTTCCCCGTTTCTCCCTGCGAATCCAAAAGCACCGTGAAAGTTAATTTGTACCGATCAACAAAATCCCTTACTTTAGAGGCCGATTCCTGCAGATTTATCGCCACCATGGCAAAGTTTTGATCTTTGAGCCGGGTGTGTAGTTTTTGCATTGCCGGCATTTCCACCCGGCAAGCGGCACACCAGGTGGTCCAGAAATTGAGGAAAATAATTTTTCCTCTAAATTCGGACAGAGAAGTCTTTTTTCCATTTAAGTCGGTGAGCCGAAATTCAACCGCTGAATTGGTTTGCGAGGCACCAAGAATCCCCAGATCATGAAACAGGCGTTCTTGCTTGGAAACAGCACGTTGCTTTGGCGGCTGTGAGGTTGTCGACCGGGACTTAAAGGCAATGATTCCCAAAACCGCAATGGCCGAAATAAAAAATAAAAAAACGACGATAGTTATGGACTTTTTCAGGTGCGTTTCCATCGGCAAATCGATTTATCCTAATAGAATGTGTTAGGCGGTCGTGTTCGTTTTTAGATGCCGTGTCGTTCCCGGGTTATGTTTTTCGATGCCCGTAACGTTCGTCCACCAGATTGATTACCGCATCGATGGCCAAGCCTTCGCTGAGCTTTTTCCGAATGAAGTTTTTTTCTTCTACGGCGCCCCGCGGCATATCGCAAGTACATTCGTCAAGCGGAAGTTCTCCGCATCCGCCGCAGGCACACTTGAAGTTAGATGCGACTTGTTGAACCCGGAGATCAATCGTACGAGTTAGCGGGGCGGACGATTGATACGTCTGCTTGTCGTTTGTCGGGAGCGGGGTCGAGAAAAAAACCACTTTGACGAGGAGCCCTGCTGAAAAAACGATCGCGACGATGGCCACAATTTTCCAGTAAGAAGGTTCTCGTGTGGTCTGGTTCGGCTCAACCCTGGTTTGAGTTTTTTTCTTTTTTTGAGCCATTTTACATTCTCCTTAATTGATCAAGGCGCCGTCTGCAACTTGAAAAATCCTTTGCGCATTTTGTGCACATGCATGACTGTGGGTGACCATGATGATGGTCATCCCCTCTGCATTCAGCTTTTGAAGCAATTCCATGATTTCATTTGACGTTTTAGAATCGAGATTGCCGGTGGGTTCATCTGCCAGGAGGATCGGTGGTTCGTTGACAATTGAACGGGCGATGGCGACCCGTTCTTTTTCACCGCCGGAGATTTGACTGGGCAGTCGATTGAATTTTCCTTCTAACCCCACATCCGTAAGCGCTTTTTCCGCCATTGCCCGTTTTTTGTTACGTCCCATTTTTATGGGAGCCAATGGCAGCATAACGTTTTCTGCGACCGTCAGGTAAGGAACGAGATGAAAACTCTGAAACACAAAGCCCAAAAATTCCCTGCGAAAATCTGCTCTTTTTTCTGGCTTTAGCCTATACACATCGATTTCGTCCACCCAAAGATGACCTTTGGTGGGCGCATTCATGGCACCCATGATGGAAAGCAGCGTCGATTTGCCGGCACCCGACTCCCCCATAACCCCCACAAATTCACCGGCCTCAATTTGAAAACTCATTCGGCGAAGGGCGCATACCACAGTGGCGCCATCGCCATATTCTTTGGTCAAATTATCGGCATCGATAAAGCTCATCACTTACCTCCTAAAGCGCTCTTAAAGCATCGTTGGGATCGAGCCTTGCGGCCATAATGGCGGGATAAATGCTGGATGCAAGACCGACCAGAATAGCCACGATAATGGCACCGGCTGCTAATTGGAGATTTAAGGGGACCGCAACCGACTTGCCTTCAGCAACAAGCTGAACGATCAGCTTTGTGGCTCCCAAGCCGAATATATAGCCGATAATCCCGGCCAATCCCGAGATGACAAAGGCTTCCAACAGGACGATGCGAACAACGTGGCGTTTTCGGAAACCGATGGCTCTGAAAATGCCGATTTCCACGGTTCGTTCCCTCACGCTGCCCATCATCGTAACCAGAACAACCAGACTTCCAACCAGTAAAATAACCGCCGAAACCCCGTAGGAAAACTGCTTCATTTGAGCCATCGTTTCCATCCGGCCCTTAACGACCTGTTGAATCGCCATTACCTTGGCTCCCGGAAGCGCAGTCGTGATCTGTTTGACCATTTCGGTGATGGGGCAATCCGTACAAAGGGCGGCCACCTCGGCCATGGAAATACGTCCCTCTTTCCCCAACAGCCGCTGAGCGGTGGCAAGGGGTGTAAAAATCAATTGATCGTCCTGGGATCCGGTAGGATTGAGAATTCCCGATACCGAGAATTTTCGACCCTTTATTTCCAGCGTGCTTCCGCGCTCTAAAGCCAGAATCTGAGCGATTTCGGTGCCCAAAAGGACGCTGTTTTCGTCCGGTATCCTGCCGTTTAGCTGCCACCACGGTTTTAGAATTTTAACCGATTGAAAATCGATCCCCGAAAGGAGGATGCGCCTGTTTTGGATTTGAATCACACCCAGAACCAAAGGGCCGACAGCGGCAACATTGGCGGCATTCTTGATGCTACGCACGCGTAAAAGTTCCTTTTCATGAATTTCATTCATATCAAAGGAAACACCCCCCAACGATATACCTCCGTATGTAAGCGAAAGGTTTTCCGTCCGGGGAACGATGAGTATATTGGCCCCATATTTTTCGAGCTTGGTATTAATGTCGCTGGTCATGGCTTCCACAAAGCCGACGATTGCGATAATTGTCGACACGCCGATCACAAGGCCCGCAAGGATGAAAACAGCCTTGGCCTTGCGGCGCAGCAGATTTTTATAGGCAATGTCCGTTAAATTCATGACTCGGTCCTTCCTGAAAAGTCAAAAAACTGTTTGCCTTCGATAATATCATCGATGCGAATGACCAACTGATCACCTTCGATCGAACGGCTAAGAGGCGCCGGGTTACAGCCGCCTTTGACCTCATTTACCAGAACGGATGCAAACTGGCGGCCGCAATTACGACACACCATAACATCTCCGGACTGATAATAGCCCTTGCCGGCACGCCAGCACACATCGCAGGCGTCAAATGCAGCCCGGATCACCCCGTCTGAACTCTTGAGGATAAAATATTTGATGGCCAATTCGTTATGGTTATATTTGAAATGTTGCGCATTACCGTCTTCAAACATGCTCACCGGATAAGTGATCTGCGAGAGGGTATTCCCGGAAGCATCGGAAGAAACTTGCCCAGTTTGGGCGATATACTGCGTGTCATCCCGGCCGAAATAGTAAAAGGCTGTGACCGCAATAACTGCCGCACAGACAATCCCCGCCACTAACGGAAGCGGGCTTTTCCTATGGGTCCCTAAAACAACTGCTTTTTTGGCGGCGCGTTTGTCCTGTGATGATGACGGCAGGTGTTTTTCTGTTTGAGCACTCTTTTTTGGAGAAGGTCTGGATTTTCTTTTTGTCTTTGCCATGTGTTGCTCCTTGATCAAAAAATATTTGTGATTTTAATAGATTAGCTCGACGAGTGGCGATCAGTGCAAAGATGCATGTGCAGGCGTACACCAAAAGGTCGGCTTATACCTTTAGCAATGGTGGATCTTAGGAATCTAAAAACGTTTGATTAGGTTGATCCGGCAGAGATCAAATCAGAAAGACAGATGTCTTTAGACAGATCGATATCGATCTTTCCGAAGTTTGGGTAACAACGTTTAGGCTGGAATTATTGAAAGCACGGGGGACGCCAGAGAGGAGTTCATTGCTAAAACGCAGTAAACTGGTTTTGAGATCTTCCTTTCTGCTCCAACCGGCGGTTAAACAGGCATCACTATGATATATGCGGTCCCTTTTAATTTTGCAGGCCGTGTTTTGGGTTCCACCACAACATTCACTGGTTTGCGGTGTTCTGAAAACCGGATTTTTGGGCGCATGAGAATCGGCCGAGGGACTACAACAAGGTGCCATACACTTTGATATGGCAGCGGCACTCGGTGCAATGGGGCCCGTTACCAAAAGAAATACCCACAGGAGGCATATCGATTTGCGGATTGTTAGAAATCGCCGATTCATAGTATGTTGGTATGATATAACAAAGACGGGTGTTTGTCAATGCTAGTGGTTCCAGATCTTATATTGCTTTACAAATTCCAATACGCCGCCTATATTACGAGAGGCTGGAACCTCTTACAACATACCATGCAGAAAGGGAAAAACGATAACCATGTATGATTTCAATGCCGAAGACGTATTTGAAATGGCCGAACAAATGGAAAGAAATGGTGCCAAATTTTATAAAGAATCTGCCGAGGGACTTTCTGATTCATCCGCCAAAACGCTTCTGGAGCGTCTGGCGGATATGGAACAGGCACATGAAAAGACATTTGCTTCGATGAGGGCCGAATTGACAGCCAAGGAAAAAGAATCAACCATTTTTGACCCTGAAGGCGAATCAACGCTTTATCTGCGCGCCTTTGCCGATACTCGCGTCTTTTTCGAAAAAGAAATCGATGTTTCTTCTTTGGAAAAGATATTTAAAAGCGCTATCGAGGCTGAAAAAGACGCCATTGTTTTTTACCTGGGAATCAAAGATGCATTGCCTGAGAAATTGGGGCAAAAGCGGATTGATGCCATTATCAAAGAAGAGATGGGCCACCTCAGTATACTGAGCAGGGAACTCATGGCGCTCCGCAAAGAATCCTGAGATTTGACTACTCCAGCTCTTTGCCAAGCTCGGAAAGATCCTTTAATCCGGCACGATTGTTAATCCATATCTTACGCCCGGCAACGTCAATGAGATTTTGAGCCGTCATTTTGGCAAAAATGCGAGATAACGTTTCCGGGATTGTCCCCAATAAGCTGGCAAGCTGTCCTTTTGAAATGTTCAAAGTCACAAAACCGTCTTGGGCCTGCTCGTTTGAGAGCGTAATTAGATAGGATGCCAACCGGCCCGAGACCTCTTTTAAGGAAAGGTTTTCAATTTGAACCGTGAAATGGCGCAGCCGTTTGGATAATATCGCCAGCATATTCAAGGCCAGGGAGGGATTTTTAGAAATAAGATCCACGAACGACTTCCGCGGAAAGAAAAGGAGGTGGGCTTTGGCGATGACCTCGGCGTTGGCCGGAAACGGGGTACCTGTAAAAACGGGGACTTCCCCAAACGGTTCTCCGGGTCCAAAAATGTGCAGAATCTGTTCTTTCCCTTCGGCCGAAACTTTAAATACTTTAACCGATCCCTGAACCACAACGAAAAATCCGCTACACTCCTCACCTTCCAAAAAGATCGCGGTTCCTTTTTCGTAATAGCGATTGATGGCGATCTGTGCGACCTGCCGCAGCTGATCTTCGGGCAGACCGTTAAAAAGGGGCGTATTGGCTATTATTTCGAGAATTTTTTCCATTGATTTTCTCGAAATAGCATTATCTTTTGACATAGGTCAAGGTAATGCTTTGTCAAATGAATTATTTACGGATAAAATCGCATGGCTGAAAGGGAAATTATTTGATAACTTTAAAGGGAGCAACACCATGAAATGTCCGGGACAAGACAGTCGGTACTGGAAGCCGGGAGCCATTTTTGAAGTTGAATGTCCGAAATGCGGCCAAACAGTGGAATTTTTCAAAGATGATACGGCCCGCAAATGCGGGAATTGCGGAGACCGTTTTATCAATCCTGAAATGGATTTTGGATGTGCATCCTACTGTGAATACGCTGAACAGTGTCTGGGTACGCTTCCGCCCGAACTGTTGGCCCAGAAAGAAGATTTGCTGAAGGATCGCGTGGCGATCGAGATGAAGCGCTATTTTAAGACGGATTTCAAACGAATCGGGCATGCGTCTCGGGTCGCGCGCTATGCGGAACGCATCGGCAAACAGGAAAAAGGGAATTTAGCGGTGATTTTATGCGCCGCATATCTGCACGATATCGGAATCCCTGAAGCCGAGCGGAAATACGGCAGTAACGAGGCAAAATATCAGGAAAAGGAAGGTCCGCCGATAGCCAAAACGATTTTGGATAAACTGCAGGCGAAAACGGAATTGACCGAGGAGGTGTGCGACATTATTGCCCATCACCATCACCCCGGAAGTGAGGAGAGCATTAATTTCAAGGTGCTTTACGATTCCGATATGATTACCAATTTGGAAGAAAGGTTGAAAGAGAATAAAATTGATGCAGAGCGCTTGGATCGGATTGTGGGAACGTCTTTTTTGACAACCGGTGGGCGCAAAGAGGCTCAAAAAGTATTCGTAAATAGTGGAGAAAGGGAGTCGCTATGAAAATTGTACGTAAAATAATCAAAATCGATGAGGAGCTTTGCGATGGCTGCGGGGTGTGCGTGCCTTCCTGTGCCGAAGGTGCGCTTCAAGTCGTGGACGGCAAGGTAAAGGTGATTGAAGACAAGTATTGTGACGGCTTAGGCGCGTGTTTGGGAGAATGCCCCGTGGGAGCCCTAACCGTTGTTGAGCGGGAAGCCCCTGAGTTCGACGAAGCGGCGGTTGAGGCGCATCTGGAACGACAGAGGAAAACAGAGCGAGCCGAGCATCTGCAACCGGTTGGATGCCCATCCGCAGTGATCCAGAATTTTAGATCACCGATCCCCGAAAACAGGCGTGATTCAGCGCCGGTTGCAGACGATCGTGAATCGGCACTTACCCACTGGCCGGTTCAAATAATGCTTGTGCCGCCCCAAGCACCGTTTTTAAAAGGAGCGGATTTATTGGTCCTGGCTGATTGCGTTCCTGTGGCTTATCCGAACCTGCATGATACCTTTTTAAAAGGCAAGGCGGTCATGATGGGGTGCCCTAAATTCGACGATGCACAGCATTATATCAACAAGTTCGCCCAGATCTGTAAAGAATCAGGCATAAAAAGTATCACAGCGGTGATAATGGAGGTGCCCTGTTGCTCAGGCCTTCCGATGATTGTGAAAAAAGGAATGGAGATATCCGGAGTCCAAATTCCGATGGAAGAAGTCGTCATCAGCACCCGGGGGAAGATACTTGATCACAAGACGGTTGTGGCGGCGGCCTAGAACCCTAATGATCCGATGGAGTTCGATTATGGAACGTGAAACGCAGGTTTTTATGTATGGCTCGCTGCAGAAGGCGTATTTAAGTCAAAAGAACCTTCCTTTAAAGTTGCGTCTAAAGACAGAGGCTCCCATGCTGGATGTTTTAAAAGATTTGGATATTGATGCAGAAAAAGTCCAACTGGTGATGGTCAATTGCCGTTCGGCATCAAAAGATTGCCGCGTCAAACCGGGAGATCGTCTGGCCCTTTTTCCGCGTGAGTATCCTATCTTTGCAGATTGGAAGGATTATCGACTTTAGGTTCGCCCAGCTTCTCTCTTTGTAATAAATTGGAACCCGGAACCCGATACGTTCCTTCCTGCTGTTACACGGCCCCGGCTTTGGAAGAATCCGGCACCTGGATCGACTGCGAGGGATATTTCCCGGAAATGTCCCGATAAAAGGTGCGAATCGTTTCCATGTCCCGGTCGATATTGCCGGTAGGATGGAAAACAGGCCCGATGCCGCCTTGTTTGCGCCGGTAGTCCAGAAACCCCAACACGATCGGCACCCCGGCACCGCGGGCAATGTGGTAAAAACCTGTCTTCCAGTATAGGACCTTCTTGCGGGTCCCCGAGGGGGGGATCATCAGGATCTTTTCCTCTCTCTGCTTAAAGTCCTCGATGCACTGGGCGACGAGGTTATTGGCTTTGGAGCGGTCGATGGGCATCATGCCCAGCCATCGGAATATCGGCCCCAAGGGCCAGAAAAACCAAGTGCCTTTCATCATGATCTGGATATTGACCCGATAGACGAAGACCATGGCCAGGGCAATCACAAAATCCCAGTTAGAAGTGTGGGGGGCGGCAATCATTACATATTTGGGTATATTCGGACGTTCGCCTTCAATCTGCCAGCCGATACATTTCAAAAAAAACAGCGACATCAGGCGCATGATAGGACGAAGGATAATCGTTTCGTGTACGGTCATGTGCAAAACCTCTTTTCATATTATCAAGGTGCACATCATAAGGCACGATTTCTATCATGGGAATCGAATTTAGAACTTTTACACTTTTTTTACAAAAGAAATTCTGTTCCCTCTTTTTAGAAGCCATATGCAGCGATTCACGCTCTAAAGAAATTTGTCTTGTAAGGTAAATCTTTTGCTAAAAATATATTTTGCATAAATTCATTTTGCTGTCCGGTACGTATAATAGGTAAATGTCTTCACAGATAAAACCACACAAAATTTGATAGGTTGTGATAGTTTTTTTTCTGAAAGTGTGGGTTACGATATTTAATATTTGTCTTAATTAATAGTAAAATCAAAATATTAGGCGTATGTCTTGACTTTAATATATTGGCCCAAATGGATACTTTGTGGTAGTTTGTTTCAGGAAATGTTGTTTACGATATTAAAAAGGTAAATAGACAGGGGGAGGATTGTCTTTTAGGCCTTATGGATAGCTGACGTCGAGCATTTATGATCATAGATCAGCTAAGTTCACCTGTCCAATATCTTGTACCAAAATCATTTTGCACGCTCTGTACGAACGTCCTCCGTATCTATATTGCGAGGAAAAATCTCTTGCTCCTGCCATATACTCTAAAACTAAGTACGCGAAAAACGGATGAACCATCTTTCCTAACTCCAAGCAAAATAGGGTTGTTCGAAGTGTGCGACACGTGTATTTCTGCCAAGAATGGCGACTTCCCGAAACTGATAAATCAAGGCGGCGGTCGGCGCTGCTATCCAGCTGCTGCCCACTGGCATCCTTAGAATGGGATGTTTACTCTCTTGACTCTCTTCCAGCAGTGGTGCATCGTCACGTAAAAACTCCTCTATGGGGATTCGGTGAATGGAACTGACCTCTGCCGGGTTGGGAGTAAGATCGATCCCTCGTCCTCCCCAGACTACCACCGGGGTGATGACAAAACCGGAGCGGGTTGCAAAATCGTCAAGTCGGCCGATTACGCTGTCAGGGCCCAATTGCAGGCCGACTTCTTCCTCAAGTTCCCTCAAGGCCGTATCTTCCGCTCTCTCTCCGGCATCCATCCGTCCACCTGGAAACGCCCACTGGGTTGCGTGATTTTGGAGTTTTGCAGATCTCCGAGTGAGTATTAATGCGGCATGACGGGTTCTATTTTCGTTTCCTTTCATGCCATAGACGCCAGGATCATCTGAAACATCGACCACAGTGATGGCCACAGCCGCTCTTCGTACTCCCTTCCGGGGATGTGTTTGAACATCAAATTTTTCCATATTTGATTGGATGTTCTGCTGTAACTTATTGCCACATATCAGATGAGGGATCTGTTTCATAACTATCTAAACGACTCCATGGCTGAATGGGTAAGGATTATGGAAAGAATCAACAGTTACTCTCTTTAATTCATGGCAACCCATACGTAGCATCTACTGAGACCTCGCCTTCACATACCACCTTTCCTTGCTTGATCAGGTAAATGATCTCTGCAAACACAGATCGGGTTGCCGCCGGGTGGAGTATTTTTGGAACGTTGTGATACATGCCTGGCACCATAGCCTCAATGGTGTCGATGCCATTCAAAAGCGACTCCAAGATTTGTTCCTCCCGTTCTTTTCGATGAGAAATAAATGCGCTTACATACGGTTTGGTTTCTTCAATACAGGGGCCATGGGCCGGCCAATAGACCTCATTATCCCTCTGAAGCAACAACTCCAGGCTTGCCATGTAATCTTCCATGTTTCCCGAAGGAGGCGAAATAACGCTGGTAGACCATCCCATCACGTGATCACCTGTGAACAATGTCTTTTCTTCGCGCAGATAGTAGCAAATATGTGAGGGGTGATGACCCGGCGTATGTACACATTCCAAGGACCAATTTTCGCCCTCAAGGATATCTCCGTCGGAAATGCTCACATCTGGGACAACGTCCGTTTCGTTAATTTTCGCTTCCATCCCTGGCTCAAAACTTAGGCTTTCAAACAATGCAGCCTGATCCGGTTCTTTCGATCTACGAGAGGTGTAGCCATAGGTTTTGCCTCCGATCTTATTTTTCAAAGGTTTGAACGCCGGCCAATGATCTAGATGATAGTGCGTAATCAAAATGTGGGTGATCACTTCCTCCTTGAGCCCTTCAATAATCGCTGTCACGTGTTTATCAAGATCAGGTCCAGGGTCGATCAACGCCACTTCACCAAATCCCACAATGTATGTATTAGTACCGTAGAAAGTTAATGGGCTAGGGTTCTTAGCCACTACACGACGAATCAGGGGCGTTATCTGCTCAACTCTGCTATACTCAAAATTAAATTCGAAATTAAATGGGATTTCCGCGCCCATTGAGGTTTTCCTATCTGGTTATTGGGATGCTTGATGCAATCTTTTCAGATGAGCTTAACACTATATGAAAAATTTTTCCAGTAAAGCCCATCGGTCGAGCATAGCGATCGGGTTTCAGACTGAAATAGGGGACTCCTTCATATATTGATATGGTTAATACAATGTATGATAAGAAAATCGGTGCCACGCAGTTTAAGAATAGATGCGCCGAGGACATTGAATCATGTCATTGCTAGATGAATAAATAGAAACAGCATTTTTTAAGAAGAAACGAAAAGAAATCATTTTTTAAGTCGTTCGGAAAAAAATCAATAAACTGCGCAAACGGTGTTTTACCTGAGCATTGATTCCGAACAATTTTCAATTGCTTTTATGAACCGGCAGTGTACCAAATTAAAGGGATGAAAAGCTTCTGGCGGGAAACGCTACTTAGCAAACAGCGGTGAAAGAATCGCAGGCGAAAAAAGATTATATTTGCTGCAATTAGTAATCAATATATCAAGGAGCGTCCCGTAAGTGCCTTTTTTCAGCCACCTCGATACTGCTGATGTTTGCGTTTTGATTATGGTGCGCCTTTTGTTGCCGAAGTGTCTTTCAATTGCTATTGAATCAAACGCGAATAAAATGCGGGGGGCTTGCAGGTGATTTGCGGAGATAGGGTGCGGCAGGATCAATTAGTGCTTTAGTTGATGGTCTGTGGCGGACTGCGAAGTGTGCTTCACTTTTTGCCCGGCTTATTGAAAATTTTCCTTTACCTGTGTAGATAATTCAAAAAACTTCGTAACAGCCTCTGGTACTGAAATTGGTAC
>CAZHAH010000163.1:0-13599 GCA_964530095.1 uncultured Desulfobacteraceae bacterium
ATATTTTTACCCTATTCTTTGTTTACTTAATTTAGCCTGAATTATTGCTGATGATTATATTGAACCACCCTAAAATGGAAGGGGGACGTTATGTTTGGCTTAATGAAAAAATCTCTTCTCATCGGAATCGGTCTGGCCCTCAAAACCAAAGATGAAGTGGAGGATCTTGCCAGGGAACTCACCAAGAAAAGTAAAATGACCGAAAAAGAAGGCAAGAAATTTATCGATGATCTAAACAAACGGTTTGAAGAATCGAGAAAAAAACTCGAGAAAAGCATCGAGGCGACGGTGAAAAAAATTCTCAAAAAAGCCGATCTTGTTACCGTAGATCAGTTAAAAGAGTTGCAAAAGGAGATTCGAGAATCAAAGAAAGCCGTCATCAAGGGTACCTCAAAGACACCGCTGTAATTCCTTCCTCTGTATGCTTAGTATAAGAAAAATCAGCATTTTAGGCCGAACCTAACGCCATTTGAACTGCTATCGCAAATTCAGGGCTAATGTGCAGAATGTCGCCTTCATCGGATTTTTCAATGTAAGCTCGATGAGAAACCGGCCTAAATTTAGCATTAAAATACTCAATAAGTTCCGAGCCAGCTTCGATCGCCATGCGGGTCTTTCCGGGTTTTATCCTGGCCTGCCAATGTGCTCTAACGCCAGGGTATTTTTTTTCATCAGATGTCGCGGCAAGAGGCACAGCAAGGGCAAAGACAAATACAAGAGCAATGCTTATGAAACACACTCGTTTTTGTCGACGTGATTTCATGGTCTTAACCTCCTTTCCTTTCCGCAAACAAAAAAGCCCCCAAAAGGGTGTCGTTTTCCCTCGGAGGCTTTCGATTACCTCTGTCTTCTGGAAACATGAAACCATGAATTCCTCCCAGAAGCTTAAGGCTGTGCTGTTAGGTTACTAGGCGACAAAATGAATTGAGGCTGCAGAATAGCGGATTTAGGGGGGGATGTCTATATATTTTATACTCCTGAAATAGCGTGAGATTTCATGCATCTGCTGTTTAAACGTAACAAAATCCAAGCCCCCAATATTTACGCTTACGATACGGTCATATTTCACAGTTCAGAAGCTTTGATCCTCCGGAAGCCACAGGGTCTGTTTCAGAATGTCCTTTATCCTGCCATGAATATTATGGCTCTAAAAATCAAAATGTTACGAAGGAAGCGCCTTTTTGAGGGCTCTGATAAACGTAAATAGTTGAGGGGTCGGGATGTTTTTTGAATGAATTGTCGTAGACCTTTAGCTTTTTTGTGTTTTGGCAGAGGGAGTTGTCATTGGCCGGTTGTGATTTCCGGGCTCCTGGTCAAGGGAACATTTCTAACCGGGCGTGGACATCAGCTCGAGATACACGTCCACACTCCGGTGCAGCTGTTCTAAATCGATCCACTCGTCGCGTGTGTGGGCCTGGGCGATATCACCCGGGCCGAGGACGACGGCCGGCACGGCGGCAGGACCAAAACTGCTGGCATCCGTGCCGTACCCCACGCCCGCCGGTTCGGCCGCCAGCCCCATTTGTGTTAAAACACGCTGTACAAACCCCGCAAACTGCTCTCCGCCGCCTGGTTCGAGCGGCGCAACGGTCATGGTCGGTTGCTCTTGCACGACTTGCACCTCTGGATTGGAATGGCGCAAAACATCGAGTATGCGCTCGACCTCGGGCAAGACTTGCGCAGGCGATTCTCCCGGGACGAGGCGCCGATCGAGGTGGATTTGGCAGTGCTCAGGGATGATGTTGATCTGGACACCGCCCTGGATCAGGTTGATGCTGCATTGGGCCCTGCCGGTCAGCGGGTGGACCGTGGAGAGGCAGGAAATATACTGCGATTCCAGTGCTTCGATGACTTTGGTCATCATGGTGATGGCCGAGCGCCCCTTTGACGGATCGTAGGAGTGGGCGGCCTGTCCCTGCGTCCTTATGGCCGAGCGCCCCAGGCCGTTGTGGGCAACCACGGGCTTTAGCTGCGTCGGCTCGCCGACGATGACCCCGGTCGGACGCCAGTCGAGGGCGGGCAAATGGTCTTTAACAAAAGTGCGTACCCCGGTAGTGGCGACTTCCTCGTCGACGGTGTAGACAATGGCGATATTATTAGCCGCAGCGGAGGTTTGCGCTGCGTAGCCCTTTAGAGCCCACAGCATGGCGGCTCCCGAGCCTTTTGTATCGCAGGCCCCCCGGCCGTATAATTTGTCGTCTCGAATATCTCCTGCAAACGGGTCAATTGACATGCCCTCGGTGCTGACGGTGTCGAGGTGGCTTTCAAAGAGCAGCCACGGGGCTTGATCGGAGATGCAGTGGGTGACCAGGAGGTTGAATCCCGCTCCGCCGACCGGCAGACGGTGTGTCTCCAACCCCAGCTTTTCTGCCTGGGCCTCGATATATAAAGCCAAAGGCCGCTCGGCGTCCGGCGTCCCCGAAATGTTTGAGTTGACGGTGTCATACCCGACCATCGCCTGAAGCAGTTTTTCGCATGAGATAGGTTGCTGGGCCAAATTCTCGGCTCCTGTTTCGTTGTTGGGGTGAAGTCGATCTTACGACAGCTGCAAATCTCTCAAAAATTCGTGAGCAGGCAGCATCCTGGCCGAATCCTTAGATTTTTTGTGTGTCAGGCTGTATACGATCTGAATAGGTTTGACTTTTTTCAGTTTGCTGTGAAACCAGAATAAAGAACGTGAAAAATTTTCATCACTTAGTTTTACTTCAATCATGCAGAGGGGCCTGTTCTCGATAACAGGCAGGAAATCAACTTCATGCTTTTCTTTGTCTCTAAGGTAGTGAAGTGCCACCCTACTGCCGGTTGTGTCTTCAATGAAATGGAGTTCTCGTAACAGCGCGCAGGCAACCGTATTTTCCAGTTTTGCGCCCAGATCCCCATCGACGGCTCCTGTGTCATACAAATAATATTTCGATTCTTTTAAAAGGCTGCGGGCTATATTTTTGTGGTAAGGTCGGACCGGAAAAATGATATATAGATTTTCCAAAATCTGCAGCCAGTGTTTAACCGTATGAATGGATACCTGAAGGTCATTGGCAAGTGAGGTATAGGACGTGGTCGATCCGACCCGCGTTCGCAACAGGTCAATCAGGATTTCGATGGATTTGATATCCCGCACTCTTTCCAGATCCAGAAGATCTTCTCTGATCATCGTGTCCGTATGAATCCTGCGAAACCGTTTCGCAAAGGTTTCGCTGCCTTTTAAATACGGTTCCGGAAATCCACCCAGTTTGACTAATTTATCCAAGGCCGTTTCCGATTTATCGTCAAGGTAATTGCAGATCTCTTTAACCGTCAATGGATGCAGGCGATAGTAGAAAAAGCGTCCAGCCAAAGACTCACCTCCTTTTCTATAGGTATCCAATCTGGCTGAGCCCGTCACAAGCAGAGATGGCGATATGCCCTCGGTATCATAAATCCCCTTGATCCATGATTTCCAATTTTTTAATTTATGGAGTTCATCAAAGATCACCAGTTGGGTATCTCTGTTCCATTCTTCGGCAAGAATGATTCGCCGGTCGGAAGCGGCGTCGTAATTCAAGTAAACATGTGATCGTGTCAATTGCCTTGACAAGGTTGTTTTACCGACTTGCCTCGGCCCTGAGAGAAGAACGATTTTTTCTTTCAGGTCTTTGCGGATGTAATTTTCTAAATAGCGTTCCATGTGGCTATTATGAAGCAAACTTCAAAAAAGTCAAGACTATTGTGAAGTTTGCTTCATTATAGTCATAAATTTCAATTCTAAATTTGGCTTATTTTTCAAGCCCGATGTGTGCCCGGTTTGCCGGGAAAAAGGGTGATGTCCCTCTGTCTCGTCGGTTTCAGCCCGGATCTTGGACAAATTATTTGAGTGGGTTTCCGTTCAGCTACAAATTAAATAGGAAGCGGGGATATTCGTGCAGAACGTGCATTAAACAGATATTTATTTAATCGTACGGAGATACTACCTCGTGTATTGATGTAAAAATGGAGACATGGCCATTATGATTGTATTTTCTGCACGTTCTGCACGAACGTCCCCTATTATGGGTGAAACTGCCCGAACGTCCCCTATTATGGGTGAAACTGCCGATTGAATCAGGGCCGGTACGTCGCCATCTGTGACCGCTTTTTTTCAGGTTGTATCCGGTTTATTGTCCGTGTATTATTGATAGAATGAGGAACCGTAAAAAGAGAACAGTATGTTTGTGATTCATGGGAAGCAAATGACCGCTTTTGAACCGCAACAGCGAGCGCACTCCCAGTGGCTTGTTGGAGCGAAGCGGAAATCCCGTTTCAGCGGGGCTGTGGGGAGCTTTAATCGGATACCTTGCGAAGATGTTTTTACACAAACCCGAGGGCTTTATAACTCGGATATCCAAAAATGGGGGAATGCATGCCGCCGGATGAAAATGAAACAATCGATTACCTTGAAGAGAATTACACCGGCGCCCTTGCCGCTCGGGCGCTCTGGGTGTGGGCTGGCGGGGACCCGAATGACGTGATATACGCGGATGATCCGAATGAACAATGGCCGCTGATGTGGGATGCGGCCGGAGCGAAAGGGAAGCCATCCAGGATCGCGCTGCTGCGGGAGGCCTTGTTCGACCGCCCCGGTGACGGAACCCTTTTGAAAATTCTTACGGCCCTTGGGCAGGAGAGTGTTCCCGACGGGAAATACATGGCGCAAATACTGGCCGTCCTGCTGGAAAAAACCGCTCCGGAACATGAACCGGATGCCTTATGGTCGGCCATGCAGGTGTTTTCCGAATCCCCCCTGGATGTGGGTTTCGCCCTTTTGGCGGAAGCCTTTCAGGACCGGTTTTCCACCGACTCGCGTGAAAGGCTCGTCGAGCGGTTTGCGGCCCTTGAAACCAATGCAAAAATTCCTGCGGTCGGTATTGCGGCCGTTTCCTTTGAAACCCTTCTGGGAATGATTCCGGAGCTGGTGGAAAACGGGGACACGCCCGAATATCAGGTACTGGCTGAAAAGATCAAAACGGCCATGAAACCGGCCCATGATTTGAAAACCGGAGCGCAGCGGAAAATGAAAACGGACATGGAGCCGCTGCTGCAAAGCCTTGAATCTCTGGGTGTTGAATCGAAGGACCGGCTGTACGCGGCGGCCGTAAAAGGTCTCAAAAGACAGTTCGTTCGCATCCTGGAAATCATGGCCCAGGAACCGGCGCCGAATGTTGAGAGCCTTTGCCGGGCGGGGGTTCAGGCCGTCTGGGGCACAAAAGGGCCGAAAGGGGATGAAAGCCAGGACCCCGCCTAACGGACAACCTCCCATTTGCCCTCGATTTTGCTTAAGAACATGGAAAAGAAAATCCCTTCTCCCTTTTCATTGGGTGTCTGACGAAGAATCGCCTGCCAGTCTTTTGAAATCAACTGCACCATCCGCTCCCGCGCGCACAGGCGCAGATCATATGCAATTTCCTGCAGGGGCTGCATTGCCCACGAAGGCGTATCCATAATGTCCGGAAATACCCTTCTCGCCTCCGATGCTCTGTTACCCGGCGGCAGGTAATGCGCCTGTTCAATTTCAGAGAAGCGAAGGGTGCATTTTTCGAGAAACGGTTCATGAAAGGCGGCGGAAAGAGACAGATGGAGGTCTTTGATAAAGGCATCGATTTCCCCTAGCGTTTCCTCGTCAAGCGTAATCGGGGGGGCCTGTTCCCATTTCCATGGGGCAAAAGGGGGCCATATGTCAACCCGCACGGACCGGACTTGCGGGAACATCAACGGCGAACCGTCGTCCGGCGTCCATCCGATGGCTGCCAGTTCCGTTCGGTCAGGACCACCCACGACCGCTCCGCAGGGATAGGTGCCCAGGATGGCCGTAATTTTAGCTTCCTTATCAGGTACAAACCGCCCCCGCTGGCCCTCCTTTCCCGTATAGGCATGGCTCGGCCGATCCCCCGGCTCCAGCACGAGCGCAATTTCATTTTTGCCGTTCACGATAAACTCGTTCACCGGGACCCCGTAAAAATAACCGCAATCCATACCCCGCCGTGCAATGGGGATGTCGTTCAGGTACAATTCGGCCATACATTTTTCAACCGTGAGTTCCAGCACATAAAAGATGTCTTTCATATCCGCCGTCATGTTTCACTTCCTGTTCATGTTTACCATTGCCGACGTTTCAAGGCGTAGTAATGGAGGCTGACGACCTGGTCGCCGAGGGTTTCGAGGGTATTTCCGAAACTGGAATCCCCCTGAATCTTTCTGTAATCGATCGCATCATCGTCTCTGAGCCGCTCGGCTTGACTGAGAAAACTTTCCTGTTCGCTCGCGGTGAGGTTCTCGTTCGACTTGTCCAGGGCTTCGGCAATTTTCTGTTGAAGTTTTTCAAAGCGGCTCTCCAGCGCATCGAGTCTTTTGAGTCGGCCGGAGACTTCGTCGCAAAGACTTTCAACTTTCTTGACTCTTCTCTCCAGACGATCTCCCAACTTGTAGCTTTGATAAGGGAACTTCCTTGTCTGGACCAAATCCGTCTCGAACCTGAAATAGGCCATGCAACTCTTCCACTGCTCAGCCCATTTTTTCAAATTCGCATCCCAATCCCCCGGGTTCGCAAAGAGGCCGCCTTCTTCATATCGATATCCGGGAACCACCGCCGTCAGCGGGTATTCACGGTCTCCGGGACGCTTTTTATCGGCCACCATCATGAGTTGAAGGTTCTGATACTCTTGCAGGTGGGCAAACCACTTGTTTCTAATATAATTGAGCCTGCTCACACCCTGATTGATGAACCGGTTGACATCGGTCATGGTTTCGTTCCTCTTTCCGCCGAGCGTAATGGAAAACTGGGGCCATCCGGCAACGTTTCCCTTAATGAAAGTGTACTCGACCTTTTTATCGAAAAAGCCGATCAATGTGATCTGGGCATAAGCGGAAAGACCGTTGAAATAGCCCTCCAGGTCGACTCCGTAATCTGTTTCCGTTCGGAATCTGAAGGTATAACCGGTTTTGACGGCGGCTTCGGCCTGGAACCATGCGAGATCTCCGATGACAATGCTAACTCCGATACTGGCTTTGGTGGTTACATCCGCCCATTTTTCGACATGCGCTTGTTTCCGGGTCCCCGGTTCCTGTTTTTCGAATTCTCGGTGGATATCGAGTTCTCCCGTAATCTTACCAAAGATGACGGCTTGAATCTTTCTACCCAAGGTGCCCACGCCAACGCCGAACAGGAATTCCAGCGTGATTCCCAGGACCCTCATATCGATACAATTGTGGTTCCACCAGAACACATGCTGATCGCTGCATTCTTTCCATCCCCAGTAGCGGACATAATGCCCTCTCAGAAAGGTCAGTTTGCAGGAAAATCCGAAACCAAAGGCAGCTGTCGGTCCGTCTCCGGCCTTGTTGATCATATCCACGATTACAAGGATGCTGGATAGAATAGCGTGAAGGGCTTTTCTGTTATCTGCGTTTTCCTTCGAATTGAACGCATTTCCATTTCTTCCCAGATGGATTTCGATGTCGGCGATTTTTTGAAGGCACCCGCTGGAAATGGTTTGATCCAGCGCCTTATCGGTTGCTTTGCTGTCCGAATCCTTAAGGTCCGAAGCGTCCGTGCCGGACTTGTCCAGGAACTTATGCTGCGCATCGCCGGCGGCCTGTACCCCTTTGTAAGGGTAAAGAACGCGGGAAGGCGGCTTGATTTTGAATTCATAGGCCTGATCTTTGGCATTGGCCAGTCGCGTATGAAAAACCGTTTCCCGGGGCGCGCCTTGCTGTTGAGGGCCGTCGGCGACACCCGGAGACGGCCCCAACAAGCCCTTGTAGGTGGAATCAAGATCAAGGTTTTCTTTAGAACCCCTTGGGGTGATCTCCTCCAAACGTACGCTCCTGTCAGCGGCGAAAAGAAACGGATGTTTGTAAAGACGGGTGTCAAAGATGAAAGCCTTTGGGCAATCGTGCTTTTCAAGCCGATCCAATCCGACGATAATATTTGTGGCATGCGGGGATGAGCGTGGATCTTTTACATGCGGGTTGCCAAAGGGATGATCGGCGATGACCTGGATTTTGGGGGCCTTGTTCCCGGAACAGATCAACGCTTTATCGGGCTTTTCAGCCCCCTCGACATTTTTTACGATTTCGAATTTGCCGTTTTCAAAAGGGCCCCGTTTGCACGGATTGTTCTCCTGGTCACCGTGGCGAACGACCAGCAGGAGACGTTTCAGGTTGCAATACTCATCCGGATATTCCTCCATCGGGATGTATTGTTTCTTTGGCTGCAATTGTTCATCCGCCCGATCGATTGCGCCCTGCGCCGGGCAATCGACTACCGCGTTCTGGGGATCGGGGGCCTTGACCCGCACTTCCAGCGCGCCCTGATTGCCGTCTTCAATCCATCCCTCCGGGGCGTCGAGGTATATGATCGCGCTTGGGACGGTTCCGTCCCTGTTTGCCGGTTTTCCATTGGTCAATGTGATCTCAACTTCCGTCTCCGTGTCGGCCTTTGTCTTTTTCGGAATCGTGACACCGTAAACAATGGCCCCGAAAACGCTGCTTCTGATGCGGACCGGAAGACCCTCATCCGCCGGTGTATTCCGGTTCGGTTTAATTGCTATTTTGGCTGTCACACCCGCTTCATAAAACGCCTTGCCCGACGGTTTTAACTGACCCTGAACGCTCCTGGATGGGTCAAAGGTAACATCGCCCTTCTTTGCAAAGCTGATTGTCGGCGGATCGGTGGCGGCCACTTCCTCTTCGGCGGGGCTGGGTAGTTTGCAGCGATGGTTATCGCTGAATTTTATTTTGGCTTTGCTGCTTGCCGGTACAACGGCCCTCGGATCAATGGGCACATCGATGGTTGTGCGGTTTTTCCCGTCGCGATTTTGCGATGCGGCGAATCGAACAGCATATTTTTTTGTTTCCTCCCCTATGGATAGAGGTCCCTCTTTCTTTTTTACACGATAATTCAGGAATAAATCACATTCAAGGTAGACCCGGCAGCCCCCACTGGGGCAGAGGCCATCCAGCATCAACGGCAAATTGGCGATGGCGCCGGGGCTAATTGCCTGCCGGGTCTCCGGAAGTGCCTTCCAGGTCTCCTGATCGAATTGAACCTGGGGGGTTTTTACGAGTAGGGTCAGTGTTTTTCCTTTTTGACCCAATTCGCACCCGTTCGGTTTACTTAGCTTGACGTTATCCTTGCTTGCGGATTCATTCTGGTTCATTTTAACGATCACCTCACGGTGATCGTATCCCTCTCCGATCTCGATCTTATTCCCGCTGATTGCGGGCGCAGGCCGGCCTTCCTTATCATAGGGCTTGTAGTTTACCAATTTAAAGGGACCGGCCAGTTCGACGCTCGCACCACCCTTGGGAGCGGGATGATTCAGTTGGACTTTTATAGTGGCCTCATCATCTATGACAAACGGCCCTTCGGGATCAACGGGATTATGGGGGGGAAAAGTGGCATATCGTTTTTCATAAACTTGCACCCACTTGATCGGCCCCGAAGCTAAATCCGACCGTTCTGGAAGATTGGTAAGGCCGATGGGATTCTCGCCCCAGTCCACTTTCTTTTTGACAAAATATTTTTGCGCGACCTTCTCATCCATTTTGCAGAATTGGACTTCAATGGGAGCGGCGGGCTCACGGGTATTACCGGGTATGGTGAACTCAGGTTCCCCTTTTATCACCGGACTGACGATTTTGCCTTTTATCTCCTTACTGGCCGTCATGTTCCGCGCCAGGGAAACGAAAACCTTTGCTCTTTCATTGACGACAAAGGGCAAACCGGGAACCGTGTCTATCCAATGCCTGTCCGGCTGGGCGGCGGCGCCAAAAACCACTTCGGGTTTTTCTATTATGATGATTGGTATCTGTTTTAAAAATCCTTTCTTGATATTGTCCACGAGGAGGTCGTCCAAGTTTTTATTTATAGCCGTTGTCTTGGCCCTGCCGGTGTCATCACGATCGATTTCGCCATTTTCTTTTCTTGCGTATTTGACGGTGGCCGGTTCTATCTCGATCCTGGTAAATTTCGACTCCCTAGTGGTCGGGTTCGCCAATGCAACCTCTATTTCCCTGCGGCGTTCACCTTTTTTAAAAATCAGTTCATAATTATTTTCGTCTTTGATAAGACCATCTGGATCTTTTTTATAGAAAGCCGCAGACTTGATTGATACGATAGATTCCTCCGACCATGCTTTATCGGTGAGGACCACGTTCAGCTTGATTTTCGCCCCCATAGAGAAATAAGGGATACCGGATGCATAGTTCAGTGTTCCCTGAATGGGCATGTTCTTATCAAAGCCCGCCTGGATGTCCGGTTTTGGGGACACAATCGTGGGAGGATATTTTTGGGTGACTTCAGCCTGAGCCGCTTTGACAACATTTCCGCTGAAGGGTTCCAATTCTAATGACAGCCCCTGATCGGAGGCTGGCCGGATGTCGAAGTCAACCTTGAAATTCAGTGCGCTTTGTCCGGGTTTGAATGATACCTTATACTGCTTTGAGCAATAAGGGCCTTTTACCACGAAGGCGGTATGGGTTCTTGCCGGATGCGCCAACCCCAGGGCAATCGAAACACCCGTGTCTCCGGGCAGCACATCGTCAAGTGCATGTGGGTTCGAGAAAAATCCGTAACGTCTGAGGACCTCTATTGTGGGCTTTTTCCCCTCAAATTTTATGGTCTTTTCCTGAGCGCCGATCTTAATTTGTTTGCCCACGATTTCAATGGGATAAGATCCGTCTTGGATGTTTTCGGGGATACGGATACCGCCTTTCTTGCTCTGGGGGGGATAAGATTTGGTTGCATACTCGGATTGCGGCATTTGGCCGGCATTTGGCTTTTTGAAGACAACATCATATATTTCCGCCAATGCGTCGCATTTAATTGTCGCAAAAACAGCACCGCCGTCAGGCCCGGAAGTCTCAAAATCCCGTTCCACATCCGCGGCCAGCCTTATCCAGATCTGGTCTCCGGGAGCGCAGGGCCTATCCATGGGCGTTAACCAGTCCCCCTCGATGTATAGATAACGCGATGCGGGGAAAAAATTCAGCGAGCTGAACCGGTTGCTGGCCGAACAGGCGGTCTTGCCTTCAATCTTCACAAAAGAAACGAGTTCGGTTCCTGGCGTGAGCGCCTTTAATTCGACTTCCGCCTCCGCCTCCTGCTGTTTTTCCGGAATGATGACGGTCACATCGTTTTTCAGGCACGGTCCCTTCAATATCACTTCAGATTCCAGTTTCGGGGCTTTATCCCGTGTCACTTTGATTTTATGTTTTGTTCCGGAATAGAGCTTGAAGAAATCGGGGTTCAGGCTCTTGCGGTCTTCCCCTTTAGTTGCTCCCTTACCTGACTCATCTATCCATTTTAATTTATCGGCCTTCTCTTCAGGGGCGGATTTATACACCGATCTGCCCGCCACAGGTCCCTTTTCGGCAAACCTGACGACCGGCAGGGCGGATAATGGGAATTCAAGGGGGGTTCGATTCTCCTCTTTTTCACCGCGGCAATTACCCGAGATGGAATGGATTTTGGCGGTGATCGTCTCGTTTTTTCTAAGGTCTTCGATCTTTTTCAGATCTATTTCAATTTTTACACCTTCGGTCGGCGGCTGCGCAGCCTTGGAAATGGTAAATTCATTGCTTTCGATGAATGCCTTGGTACTGTTCGGACGATATAAGCCGATTTTTGCCTTTTCGTCTATTGTCGGCGTTTCAGAAACTTTCACTTTGAAAATCAGATGATCGCCCGGGAAAAACAAACCGTCATGATCATCCTTGGGATGGTTGGCCGTATCGGGGGCGGGGTTGGGATCTCCTTTCGCAAAGGCCATGGTCCAGGCTTTCAGGGGGACGCTTTTTTCACATCGGGAAACATCAATGTCAAAGCCGTCCAACGTTTCAATTTTAATTTTCGGATCGTCCGGAACCTGAGCCACCAACTCGAGAGAAAAACTCTCCTGCGGGACTCTTTTTTTAATGGTACCCTGAAACGGCTTTATGGCATTACCGTTGATTTTGACCGGCGTATCGCTAAAAGGTCCTTTATCCAATTTCACTGTTAGCTTGAGCTGATCTCCTGGCGCAAAACATGTTCCCGGGGGGGGAGGATTATCAAAAAAGTCCAGCGTTGCTCTGGGTTTTCGGACTTTTGCCTTGGCCGTTCCGGTCTTCCCCGTTCCGGATTCGAAGCCCTGGGACCATTCCACTTTATAGGGCTCTTTCTTTGAATCCACCTTGGTATGATCGACAGCTTCGATTTTTATCTCGCCGGCGCTGTCCATTTTCAATCGGACCGATTTTGTATCGCTAACGGCCGAGCCCAGATTTATCTTAAATTGATCGGGTTCCAATGAAGCGGATTTTAATGTGATGAATCTCCCCCCCCCATAAGCTCCAGGAGGCTTCGCTCCCATCCTGGTGTCTTACCTCTGCTTTGACTTTTATCTCATCTCCCGGAAAGTAATTGGGTTGCCCATCGATTTCCATACTTTGCAAAGGGCTTAACGACACCACGAATTTCTTAGCAGGCATTTTATCCTCCGATTATTCGTTTTAACGGGGATCTTTCAAAATACAAATTCGTTCGCTTCACTCATTGGAATAAAGGATTTGCCGGGCGCGTTTTTCCAAGGCCGCAAGCTTCATGTATTCATCGGCATCTTTCCATGCGAGAATCCTTGCCGCCCATTCGGTTTCCGGTGAGGTATCGAGTTCATCGGTTTCAAACAAAAACATCAGGTGAATGTAACGCCGGATGTTGTTCTGCTCCGTAATGGCATGGTGCATCGCCTGTTCCATTCCATTTTCTACCCGGCTGCGGACGCCTTCTAAACCGATTTTGGCGGATTCCTGCGGGTAAATAGTGGCCATCATCGTGCGGAGTTGGTCAATAAATCGCTGTTTGGCTCCCTCCCCAAAGCACTCCAGCTGTTCTTTCCGGAGAACAAACATTTTTCCTTCCTGATACGCTTTCGATATTGGAATTTGAGTCTATCCGGATTTGCCAACAGAATAATTGGCTCCAAATACTTCAATTTAAATATTCAGCTCTTAGAGCCGGAGCGCCAGTCGCGCTCTTGTCGCCGCCGCTACGCTGCCGGAAAAAGGTTGAATGTCATAGGCTCCCATCATATTTGATGAAGTTTGCAAAAACTCAATCAATGGAGGATCCTATGGCTGCAAACAAATTTATCAGAAAATTGCTGAAGCTAAAAGAATTATCTGCGTAATGGGGGGCGTTCGTGCAGAACGTGCATTAAGCAGATATTTATTTAATCGTATGGAGATATTACTATGTGTATTGATGTAAAAATGGAGACATCGCAATTATGTTCCCTTTTTCTGCAATTTCTACACGAACCCTATTACCAACGATGGCGCTTTCATGGTCTGTTCTTTCCCCAAAACCGTCTAGCCTGAAAGGCTTTTCCGACATGAAGTGTTCAAAATGCATAAAGCTGAGGGTAAAAAAATAAATGAGACGTTGATCGAAAACATGCGTAATTGTCATTTCCGGTTTATTGTCTGATTTTAATGTTATAAACTAGCAAAAAAAACGAAACAGCAAATAGAAACATATCTAATAGTTGCCAAGGGGTGTAAATCAACCCTGTTGTAGTCATCATGCGGCCATTAATTTTTCAGTCC
>CAZHAH010000164.1:0-13505 GCA_964530095.1 uncultured Desulfobacteraceae bacterium
ATATTATCATGATGTTATAGAGTTTTTTGTAAATTTACCCGGACAGCAATGATAAAAAGTGTGTTTTTGAAAAGCGATTTGCCGCATCACAACAGGCAAACATGCCCAGTTCCGGAGAAAGGTATGGATTCATCGAACACACATTGGGCCGATAATCTGTAAATACCTTTTGGCGATCGAATTCACCTGCGCGGCCGAAATAAATGACAGGTTCCGGAAAAAATTTTAAGTCATGATCCCGCAGAAACTGTTCAAACGAATCATCCCCTTTTGAAAAATCCGTCACAAAGGAGATAAATAATCAAGCTCCAGCAATAATTCAGGCTAAATTAAGTAAACAAAGAATAGGGTAAAAATATTAACATTCCTAAAATACGAGGAATTTCATAACTGCAAGTGTATATTTAATTTTTGCACTGCTCGCTTTTTCTAAATAAGTTGGTATCGTTGGAACAGTCTTTAGATGTTGGATTTTCAATGATTTTTGTGAAACTATCCATTGATAGATTTTTAAACCAACTGTGGAAGTGCATAAATATATTATACATGACGCGGACATATTAAAAGTTAATTTATTGAATTAACAGCATTTAAAATTTTACGGTTGTTTATGTAACCTTTGCTGAATTATTGCTGAGCTCCTGTTTTTGACAGCTTAACGCCGCGTGAACGATGTTTTCGCGCTTAATATGTTGCTGGTGCCAGCGACTGTAACTGAGCCGTAATTGTGACAAGCCGTTCGACTTTAATTCTGAAACGACACGATCTGTATGTTCCCGCGTCTTTGCCCGGTATCCGTTGGTAACAATTCTTGAATAGATCCCATTTTCCCTGCACAGCTGAGTCAATTTGCAGATATCATCAAAAACAAAAACGGTTCGCCGGCTGTAAAACTTATGCCCCTGACATGACAACGAGCCATCTCCTGGACAATATCTTTCGCTCGGTCAAGCTCCATCTTTGCGGTTCCGGGCGACGCGTCTGCGGCAACACAATGACCACTTCTAATATTACATTGAGTTGAATATCCAAACGCGATTTGACGAACCGAGTTCATCTTAATAAGCGTCCTTTTGAAGTCTCCCGTTTTCGAAGATGGCTCCATGTAGGGGGTGGCGGCGAAGAATCCGCCTTAGGCGAACCATATGAAAGCTATTTGGCAGAACTGGCCTTAATCGCCGCGACCAATTCTTTCGGATCCTTCGGGGGTACCGGAAAATCGGGTTTGGCATCCATTACGATGGCTTCCGATGGACAGCCGGTGGCACAGACGGCACAACCGAAACAGCGATCCAAATCCACTTCGGGAACATCATCGTCACCCAATACGAGCGCCTCCGGCGGACAGCGATCGATGCAGGTCTCACATGCGGTACACAAATCGGGGTCAAATCGCGGCTGAAAGCCGGAGTTGAAAAACAAGGCCGGTTTCGGCTGTTTTAAAATACGCGTTACGGTTCCACAGTGCCAGCGGTCACAGTTGCAAATAAACTCGATGTTTTCGGTTGTATTACGGCTCATATGCACCAGGCCGGCTTCTTCGGACTTGTCCAATATGTCCAATGCCTCCTGCTTTGAGAGTTTACGACTTCCCAGCCGTTCAATCGAATACTCCGCCATGTTACCGAACCACATGCAGACGTCATTCGGCATGCCGTGCACATCTTCATCACGTAATTTGGCCGCGTGGCGACAGTAGCAGGTTCCAACGGAAATGGATTCATATTTATCAATATAGGTTGCCACCTGGTCGTAGGTGTGAATGGTATTGCCCGCGTCAATGCTTTTCTCCACGGGGATCACCCTTGACGAGGGAAAGGTCATTTTAGTTTCACCCTCGATAGCTTTGTACGCTTGCTCGTAGGCCTGAATGAGCCGGGCAATCTTTTTGTGTCTTTCCGTGGTTTCCCCGGCCATAAATTGATATTCAAATATACCGGGTATAAACGGCACACCCTGATAGACACGGACATCATTTTGGATGAAAGTTTTGCAAAGTCCTTTGTCGGCCATTACCTCCAGGATTCCCTGGATTTCTTCCTCATCGCCGCCGATCTCTTTGGCAATATCACCTGCAGTGTCGGGTTTTCGCGTCAGCACATTGTTAACTTCGGCTTCTTGTGGTGTGAAGAGCTCTTCAACCAGTTCGTAGAATTCGGGTATATCCATACCCGCATAGGGTCCACGGCGGCTTTTCATTACTTCCATCAATTGTTTGTACACGTCTTTACTCATCTTCGAACACCTCCTGGTTATATTGATTCAAGTTATTAAATGGATTAAATAATTATCCGAACTCTGCAGATTTTGAGCGGGCACCCGTCTTCGCTGGATCAATTGCCGTGTAAAAGGGCTTATTTTCAATCTTTGACCGACGACCCATCATGGCAGCTTCTCCTTACTGATCTATTCAATATTTGATCTAGCAACCAGAAAGTGTCTTGGCAAGAACTATTTGGGCGACAACCCGCCGCGACCCTTTTTGACCGTTAAATTTGGGGCTTCGGTGTCCTGGCAGTTACCACTTTGACATGTTTTTGTCCAACTGCGGGATTATTAGATGCGATGTTTAATAAGCTCGTCCCTGATTTTCACCATTGCCAAGGTGTCGTGTCCGCAGTAAGTCAGCAGATTATCTTTGATTGCCTGCTTATTAGCCGGTGTGGTCGAAGGATCGCGCATTTTCAAATATTCAACCGAGGCGAGACTTCCCTCCTTAATTTCGAGATCATCGTAGCTCATTTCCGGAACAAGCGCCGGTAGGACGGATTTCAGAGAGAACGACCCGCGAAATGCCGGATGGTAATAGTGGTTGCGAATAATGTTGTAAAGATCTTTGAAACGATCGCACAGCGCCAATAATTTTCCCGAAAGCGCCGGCAGGTAACCGGCCAGATCTTTGATAACCGTTTTTTCATAGCTTGTGTAAATAAAGATTGTACCCTCCTCCCCAAGGCACTGCAAAAGAGTCTGTGCGAACTCCTCCCGCGGATCCGCTTTGTCTTCGCTCAGATATTCCTTGTGATCAAGCGTGCCGTCGTGGTGTAGAATATGATCGGACCACTGAAAAGGGATGGCCTGGTAGGGTTTCGTTTTGGCATAGCACGGAATGGCCGGGCTCACGGTTTCAAAGTCAAGAAAATGGACCGGATATTCGACATCCGTCAAAAGACCCGCCAGCTTAGGCGAAACATAAGTACTGTCAGTGATCACACTCTCCCGGATCCTTGCCTGAATCTTTGTCAACGGAAAGGTATCCGGTGTACGTTCGATCGTCGATACGCCCATACCTTCTAGATCGTCGAGTCTCTTTTGAGTGATTCCGGGCAGTTCCATGATCCAGTGTTGGGGCATATCGCGCGTGCAGTGCTCCCAAAATTCACACAGATAAGGCTTTTTGCAGTGTCGTGACGGAAGGATGCGGGGCGGTTCCGGCGCCCCCAGCATCGATTTCAGTTCACCCAGCAACTTGGATACCTCCGCCTTGAGTTTGCGAGCAAACACGGTCAAATCGGAAAGCGCAAACAATTTGTTCAGATCGAGTGTATTTCCGTCATAAGCGTATTGGTTGTTCAGGTGCATCAGGTAAACCCGGTCGATCTTCAGGCCGGCAGCATTCAGCACGTGTAGCTGTATGGCAACATCGTAGGTGTAATTCTCCTTTACCGATGTGGAGGATTTTACTTCGACCAGGTTCCACTTCCCGCCCGAGACACGCTCCAACACATCGACCCTTATCCTTACGCCGTTTTCAAGAAAAGCCGCTTCATAAACGGAGCCGATCTCAGTGTTTTGCAGGGCGGCCTGAGTCGAAAGCACAGCCTTCGCATGGTGCAAATAATCTTCAGTGATTAATACACCTGACGGATACACTCTGGTCGCCAGTCGCCCCACCTCATGCCCCATGTCGAAAACAGCCTGTTGGGCCGGTGATACTTTGGCGGAGAGCTCCGGATTGTTAATCTGGTGCCACAGCCGCAGTGGACACTGCAACCCGGCAATGAAACGTGATTTGGAGAGCCTGGGGATGTTCACACGGAAACCTGTTGAGTACTTTTCACTGTTTTTCCTCTTCTCCAATTCCGCAACTTACCTCAATGCCATCAAATCCCATTTCAGCCAATTCCTCCTAAGGCCTATCAGGTATGAAATGATCGGCCGTCCCGATGGCAGATATGTTCTTGGCAGGTGTCACTCCAAGCGCTTTTGCAAAAAGGCCTTGGAAAAGACGAAAAACCCGTATGCGACAATAAGCGGGAACAGCAGATATCGGATGATGATCAAGCAGGTGTAGGTGATAAGGATGCGCGTGAGTTTTAAAAAGAGTGCTTTAACAAACGCCGCTGTCGAGCGGATGGAAGTCTTTAGTTTCGTGACCGATAAATCGCTTTTAAATGTTTCCCACTCCTCTAAGACCTGCTGCATTTGGGTGTCCAGGTCGCGTTCAATATGATCGACAAAAAATTCACACGTCCGGAAGGAAACGAAGGTTGAAACGGGAATATAGAAGGCGACGATAAGGCCGGCCACAATGATCCCGGACCCCAGCGCCGTAATCTTAGCCCTGTAGGTTATAATAAAAAGACTGGCGATCCGAATCATAAATCCGATGCCTAACAGATACGCCCCGACATCGATCAAATTCGAATCGAAAATCAATTTGCTGAAGGTGATTATGAGAATGCCATATAAGAGAATTTTCCAGGTAAAATCGACCAAGTCGTAAACAGACTGCACCATATCACCCAGCTCGATGCGAAAGCCCACCCCTACATCACTCCCCTCAATTACCCCCAGGGAGGATTTTAAGGTCGATACCAACAGAAATGATTTCGATTGTCTTTCCAGGGTGAAAGTCGTGAGATCCAGTGCCGGACCTTTGAGAAAGATGTATAGAATGATTAAAGCGCCAAAAATCGCCGTGAAGCTCAAGATTTGGACGATGCGCCTTTTCAAAAAGGGGACCGGCCCGTTGGTTTGATTTTCAGAATCCATGTCAGGTCCTTAAGTTTGATTTGAGAAAACCAGAAGGGTGAAAGTCAATTTTTATAGAATACGAAAGCATTCCCTTCCCATATTTTCCAAGCTTTTTCCGCTTATCACTTTGAGAATATTTCTTTTAATCAATGATCAAGGTTTGACCCGGTATCCTACTACTCCATGGTCAACCGTTGAAGGTTACGCCAGGATATCACCTGTACGTTAGAGCGTTGTTGGGAATCATCGCCGCCGTACACAACGTGGCTTCGAATGCGGTGCTTTTTACCCGCGTCTTCCAAGCGAGCAGGAAAACGCTCAAGGTTCTTGAAAAAATCCGCAGTCGTGGTAGCGCCTGATTTGATCTCGACGGCATCCAGCCCTTCCCCCTGATCAACAAGCAGATCGATTTCAAGTCCACGGGCCTCCCGGTAGTGAAACAAACTGGGTTGCACGCCGCTATGCACGCTGGCCTTGTAGATTTCGGAGATGACCCAGCTTTCGAAGATGGCACCACGTAGGGGGTGCAGGCGAAGTTGCTCCGGTTCGCGGATACCCAATAGGTAACACGCCAGACCGCTGTCAAAGAAATGCAGCTTGGGTGCTTTGACGACCTGCTTGCGGATGTTGGTGTGCCATGCCGGCAGGCGATTGATGATGTAGCTGGTTTCCAGAACAGACAGCCAGGAACGCACGGTATTGTGCGACACTCCGGCGTCGTTGCCGAGCGCCGAAAGATTGATCTCCTGTGCCGTACGCCCGGCACAGAGCTTCAGGAACCCGGAAAAGGCTTGAAGGTCGCTGACGTTGATAACTTGGCGCACGTCGCGTTGTACGTAAGTGGCGGTGTAATCCGCCAACCATTGATTGGCCGGGATATCGCGATCGTAAATTCTGGGATAAGTCCCTTGGCAGAGCAGAGGGAACAACTCGGCCGGTACGTTCGGAAAGGCACGCAGTTCTTCCAGACTGGGTGGCAATAGCTCCAGAATGCCGCAGCGTCCCGCAAGCGATTGGGAAATGGATTGAGATAATCCAAAATGCTGCGAACCGGTCAGAATAAACCGACCCGGATCTGGGCGGGCGTCAATATCGCTTTGCAGGTAGTTGAACAGTTCAGGGACATGCTGGATTTCATCAATAATGGCGCCACCGGCGTACGCCGCCAGGAATCCCCGTGGATCACTGCGTGCAAAATCGCGGAAGTCCAATGCTTCCAGTGACACATAGCGTTTATCCGGGTACGCCATCTGGCACAGGGTGGTCTTGCCCGATTGCCGTGGGCCTGTAACCACGACAGCGGGGTAATAGCCGGCCAGTTCGTGCAGCTTCTTTTCCAAAGTTCGAGGTATCATGAAGCACAAACTACCATATCGTGCATAATATGTCAATCATAATTACAAATTATGTAATCATTGCCCGCGAACGTCCCCTGTATATCACTAGAAAACCCTTGCCAAAAACAAGAAGAAATATTAGATAAGCAGGCTAAAGCCCAACAATATTGAACGGAAAGGAGGTAATGAGACTATGAAAGCAAGCAGGCTAAAGCTTACTGTTCTGAAAAGGCAAGACCCAAAAGAGATATTCGATGAATATCCGGTGGCGGAGAGGGACTGGTTTGTTCCATGTGAGATCTACGAAGATGGCCAGGAGTTTATTCTGGAAGAAAACCTTGCAATGCCGGAAAAGTTTTGCGCCTCTGCATGGCAGACTATCTACCCTACCATCAGAGTACTTGGCTTTGGAGGCAACTTGCCATACTTTGAAGAGGAAGGCGTAGCGATCTCCTGCTGCTCTGATGGACTGAGGCCGGTTATCTTCAAAATTGAGAGGATTTAGCCCACTAGTAGAAAGGAGGATGTCCCCTATTACTGCCTTGAGGCATTATGAAGCAATTGCGCTCAGCGCTTGTGCTAAATCCGCTTTCAGATCTTCAGTATCCTCAATGCCGACGGAGTAGCGAATCAAACTCTCCGGTATACCCATCGCCGCGCGTTCTTCGGCGGTACACTCCACGTGGCTGGTGGTGGCTGGTGGTCCGGCAATGGTCTCTACCGCCCCTAGATTGGCAGCCGCGTGGGCATAGCGCAGGCGTGGCAGAAATCGCCGGACCGCCTCAAAGGTATTTTCCTTCAACTCGAAACTAAGCACTCCGCCGAAACCACGCATCTGCCGGCGGGCAACCTCGTGGCCCGCATGCGATTCCAAACCGGGATAAAAGACGCGTTCAACTCCCTGGTGGGATGCCAAAAAACGCGCAATCTCGAGGGCACTCTCGTTTTGCTGGCGAATACGCAGATGCAAAGTTTTCATACCGCGCAGCAGCAGATAGGCAGCCATGGGATGCAACGTTGCTCCGTTGATTTCACGAAAATGGTAAATTTGGTCAACTAACTCTTTTGCCCCACAAATCACGCCACCCAGGGCATCGGCATGACCACCCAAAAACTTGGTGGCACTATGCAGCACCAGATCGGCTCCCAGATCCAACGGATTCTGGTTAATGGGAGTCGCAAAAGTGTTATCGACAATGACAATTGCGCCGGCTTGATGCCCTGCTTCGGCCAGTCGCGCAATATCAACCACTTTGACCGTCGGATTGGTCGGACTCTCCAAATATAGCACCCGGCAGCCTTTAGCCACCTCTGTCTCGATCTTCCCATGGTCGATGATGTCGCACAGCGCTACATCGATCTGAAACCGGGGCAAAAACTCGATAAAGATCTTGTTGGTACCACCATAGGTATCTTTCACCGAAACCACCCGGTCGCCTGGAGACAGTAGGGTGAACAAGGTGCTGCTAATGATGCCCATACCGGTCGCGGCGCTGGTGGCGGCTTCAGCCCCCTCAAGTTGTCGAACTTTCTCTTCAAATACCTGCACCGTGGGGTTGGTATTACGCCCATAGATATGCCCCGCTTTCTGTCCCAGCGCTACCTGTAACCATTCATCGACATTCTTGTATCCAAAGGAGACGCTGTGAACCACCGGCACCTGCGTCGTGTTCTGCATCAGGTATTCATCTTCACCTGCCCAAACAGACAGGGTTCCTAACTTCGGCTGTTGGTTGCGTATTATTTCTTTCTCCGTCATCTGTCCTCTCAATCCTCTATCAATTTATCATTTTTTCCATTAAATCTTATGAGCGGCAAGTCTCTTAACAGGCCACTCTTTTATGGGCCAATGAACGATTGCGGCCATGATGCCCAAGGCAATGCCCAACCACTATACCGCATCATAACTTCCGCTTCTGTCGTACAACCACCCGCCGAGCCAGACACCGCTAAAGCTTCAGATCTGATGGGGTTTTTTCTTCATTTTACCCTTGCTTTCTTGGCCGTTTTTACTGAATCTTTGCTTTGAGGCATTCTGTGTTCCCCAGGAATCCCTGCACCGGATGCCTGCTCACTTAGAACGATAATATCCGGCTTCGATGCTTTTTCTTTTAACCGATTTTGCTATTGTGAGAAAGGAATGATTCCAGTTTTAGAGTTTGGAAATTTCCCTCACAGGGATTTCCCAAAGCGTAGTGTATCTGCCTGCCAGTCAAATTCATGATGATCGACATGCAGGTGCCAACCCGTTCCAGCGGCTCCACAACAGGATTCGCGTGCATACAAACCGAAAAAGGCCGGTCCATGTGATCGGAAAGGATACCTTTGATCCCATTTTCATCAATATTCCCCTTTAAGGTGGCCAGCCCATTTTGGGCTCTGCGGTAGCGAAGATAAGTGGAGGGATACGGATCACGCAACGGTTTGAGATCGCGGAAATTCATTCCGGGTTTGAGGTAGTGGTTCGTATGGGCCAAAAATCCGTTTTCAGGCCACAGAATGTGCTCTTCCACGGGTGATGTCTCGAGGTCGACCCCCTCACCCTCAGCGTGGGCGATGAGAAAATTGATGGAATGCGCCCTCGTTGCCGTCAAGACATAGCCCATGGCTTGCGCAAAATTGGCGGACTCCAAAACGCGGCGTGTGAGAAAGATCCAAGGTACGCCGGTACGGGGCTGATCGGATATCAGATTGTTCACCGCAAGTCCAATCCCGGCGCCATTCATCCCGATTTTGGCCAGCTGTCCGGCTTCGGTAAAGGTTACCAGAGGGGGAACCCCCTCCCGTTCCCGGATTTTAAGTATTACCTGGCAATTGAGCACTTCCCGGTACCAGTCCCAGTTCTGGGCCAACAGCGTGTCCCCATTTGCGGTGCATTCGGGTAGAGCCACAAGTGATGTGCATTCATGCGCAAGCACTTCAGGATTAAAAAGGATCTCGGAGCGGGCGTTGAGCAGAAAGATTTCCTCAAAAACCCGGTTGGCGCCTTCTGCGATCCCGTTGAGCTCTTGCATAAGATCCGGTGCAAAGGCATGCGTCCCGGCGTGAAAAGAACTACCCCGGGCGACTGTTTCCTCCCAGGTTTCTCCGGTCGTGCGCTGAAAAATCTCGCGGTATATGCGCAAGATCGTTTGAATTCTGTCCCGAACCGCCTCTCCGTAAGCCTGTCCTCGCTTTACAGGGTCTGTGTGATTCAGCTCGATGATAGGAATCGTTTCCATGTTCTAATTCGTTCCCCTTCCGGCCCTAACGTCAGGGATTCTTTTTCTTTTCAAAGCCCAATATGGCAAAAGGCATATTGCGTGTCAAGGCGGAGATACTCACAACAAATTGTAAAAATATAAGAATAAAACATAAAAACGTGCCCGTCCCTAATTTTCCGAGCTTTTTCCGCTGATTACTTTGCCAATATATCTTTTAATAAATGATAAAGGTTTGACCCCATATCCAACTTCACAGCCATAGCCTATTGGTCTGATCGACCGCCCGTGAGTTTGTGCAAACCGATGCTTTTCAATGGGCTTTAATCTTTTAATGCAGTGGCCGCGGAAGGCTCTGGGGATCGAAACGCTCGAAACCGAGTTTCGGATTTACCGGACATCGAACGGGAACATGGTCAACGACCGCCGCCCGAATGCACTGGTAGCATCTTTTGCAGTGTTGTATCTCTATAGGCCTTCCTTCCTTGACTTTCCTGACCCACAATGGGTCTGCCAGGAGAGGCCTGGACAGGGCCACCAGGTCCACCGCGCCGTTTGAGATGGCCACGGCAGCCTTGTCCGGATTCTGGAAATTGGGGCACATTACCGGGATGGAAACCTCCTTTCGGATCGCTGCGGCATCCTCCGTAATGGTATCTTCCCCATCCGGAAAGATACGCGTGGTTGTCCCATAACAACCTTGACTCACTGAGAGATAGTCTGCGCCGGCCTCCTGGAAGGCCTTGGCCATCTCGATGGATTCAGGAAGATCAAGCCCGTCCGGGATCCACTCACGGGCACTGAACCTGTAACCAACGACGAAATTTTGTCCCAGGGCCTCCTTGATTTCCCGGATAATCTCCAGTGAAAAACGCCATCGCTTCTCCGGCGAGCCACCGTAGTCGTCGTCGCGGCGGTTATAGTAGGGAGAGGTAAACTGGCACAGCAAGTATCCATGGGCGCCATGGATCTCCATACCGTCAAAGCCCGCTCTTTTAACGCGTCCGGATGCCCTGACCATATCGTCCTTGAGTCCTCGGATCTCCTGTACATCAAGAGGGCGGGGACGCTCCGGGGTCTCTTTTAGAATCCCCTGCAAAGCCTTGGGGAGTCCCTCCTTCTGCATGAGGGCCGGCACATCGGAAGGGCCCACAAGTGGCCTTCTCTCGTGATGCCTCAGGGCCTGGACCCCATGTCCGGGCAGGAGCTGGATGAAAGCCTTGGCTCCTCCCCAGTGGATGACGCGGGCAAGGTCTCGCAAGCCGGGGACGCTTCGATCCGATGCCGCACCGAGCCCGCGTCCCTGGATAAAGGCATAATGTCCAGCAACTCCCGTGACCTCGACAATGATGAGTCCGGCACCGCCAGCTGCGCGCGCGTAGTAATAGCAGAGATGTTGGTCGGTTACCATTCCCCTGTCATCCCCCATCCCAACATGGGTGGGGGCCTGGGCGATGCGGTTGTTTAGTTGGATCTTTGAAATGTTCATCGGCTCGAAAATGATCTTGTGTTGAGGCAGCACAATTTCTCTCCTTAGCTTTTGTTTTTTTGCTGATTATTGATCACGATGATGGTGTCGCCAAAGTTCATTAAATGGTTTAAACCGTCCGGCAAGGTGGGTTGGTGCCGGCTCGGTAAGGCCGAATCATGACTGGCAATCTATTCAAGTTAGGTGCAAATCGCAATTGAAAAATTGAATATGCACAAATTCAGAAGCCTGCTTTTAATCCTATCCCCAATTTTCCAAGCTTTTTCAGCTGATCACTTTGAGAATATATATTTTAATCAATAATCAAGGTTTGACCCCATACACTGATGACTTAGAAAATAGATCTTTTAATCAATGAACAAGGTTTGACCCCATACAGAAATTCCCTGTGATCTCAACTCTGTAGGGGGTGTTGCCACTAAACAAAAGAGGGCAATAAAGGGTAATTCTGTCTGTCCAACGCGGAGCGAAAAATAGAGCAGGATCACTGCTGTATGCTTATCGATCTTTATACCGGGAGACTAAAGGACGTCCCGAATTTTGCTGTGCCAAAATTAAATTATTTTTCCTTGGTTTATACAACCCATGACTTTCATTTCATTGCAGCTAAGAGAGCGAAACTCTTTCTGGTAACGTATAAACTAATGTACCGGATTTCCCGTCTTGAGCTACATCGCTTTTTTAAGGAATAGCTCACAATTTGGAACGAATTCTAGCATTTTTTTTATCCCTTCTAACGAAACTCTCTTTTGCTAATTATGACCAACCCAGCATTTTTATGTTTTTGTAAATACGCCCATCTCTTTTTCTGCCTCTTCCACAATTGAACGAATAGTGGTATGAACATCGTCTGGCAGCGGGGGGGGGTCATAGGTTTCGAGGATTTCGATTACTCTATCATGGGCGCGTTTGTAAATATCTGGACTTCCCGCCGCTTCCCAATCGTCCCGCATCCTGCGATCAATCAATTTGGGCTGGGACTGGGATCGCATATGCCTGAAAGTGGATTCATGCGAAAGATAGTCCTTTCCAATGCCCATCTCTTTGATAATATCCACGGACAAGGTTTCATCGTTAACCGGAACACCCTGTAACGAATGCAGAATCATTTCGGCGATTTCATGATCCATCACCAATTGGGCCAAGTCGAAGGTGATTCCCATCTCAAGCATTCCCGACCCATAGATGACGTTGGCACCTGCCAACGCGGGTAACAGGCCTGTGATGGTTTTTTCATGCCCCGACTGGGCATCGACCACTTTGCTATCGCCCTATCCACCGGCGACAAAGCTGGGTAAGCTGTAATATTTGGCCAGACGTGCCACCGCCGCACTGATCATGCCGGTTTCGGGGGACCCAACCGTGGCCGTGGCCATACGCAAATCCATGGGACAAGTTGATGTGCCGTAGACAAATCGGGATCCCTTACGGGTTAACTGATTTAAAATCAACGTCGATAGAATTTCACAATTTTGAATGACCAAGGTTCCAGCCAAATGCACCGGACTGGAGCCGCCGGCCATCGCCATCCCGATAACCAATATGCCCATACCGTTTTTAGCGGCTTTCATGACGATCTCAGAATGATGCTCGGGCAGTTTCAGCGGGCTAATCGGACAGGTGGCAAATGAGAGCAACGGACGCTTTCTGAACTCCTCCCGGCTGCCGGCAATGGCCGAACATATATCAATAACTTTGTCCGCCTGATACCCATTGACCGGTCCCAGCCAGTGATGTTTGGTGGTGTTTGTCAAGGAGGCCTCGGCATTGTGGATGGCCTGCACTTCCGGGGGTTTATCATGGGAGCACATGGCCCGCTCATAGGTTTCAATGTGCTCCAACGAATCAATGATGCGAGCCGCTTTGACTATATCTTCTTTAATCGTATCGCGGTGCTCCCCGGTATAGGGATCGATGAACATGATCCCTTCACCGAAATTAGTAAATGTCACACGGTTATCTTCCAAAACGATGTCATCTTGTGGCCTGCGTCCGTAAGCATAAAAGGTAGACGGAGCCATGCGGATTGCGTCTTCCACTACCCAATGAGGAAATTTGACGACATTCTTTTTTCGATCGACAGAACAGCCGCCACCGTCTAATACATCCAAAGCCTCTTCATGCTCAACAAATACGCCTGTGTGCTTGAGTACATCCAGGGTAGCCAGATGTATTTCATTGCATTCATCATCGGTCAGGACGTTCAGGCTAAACCCTGAATTGCGTCTTTTCCCTGCTTTTAATCTGCGTTTCATGATAGCACCTCCTTGGAAAATAGTCCGTTGTTGTAGACTTCCTGCATTTATAATTTAATCGATTGTCGACAAAATGCATTATTTTTTTTGAAAATGTCAATTCTTTTTTTCCTTTAAACATCATGTTTTTAAAGATATATTTCACTGTGGGATTTAAAAGATAGCAGATTGCCATGATATTTTTGGAAATATCGGGGTCACCCATTAAAGGGTATGTCAAGTGAAAAAACACCTCTCCCTGGAAAAA
>CAZHAH010000165.1:0-13418 GCA_964530095.1 uncultured Desulfobacteraceae bacterium
GTGGTACGTGAGCTGGGTTTAAAACGTCGTGAGACAGTTTGGTCCCTATCTTTCGTGGGCGTAGGATATTTGAGAGGATCTGTTCCTAGTACGAGAGGACCGGAATGGACGAACCAATGGTGTTCCAGTTGTCGCGCCAGCGGCATTGCTGGGTAGCTACGTTCGGAATGGATAACCGCTGAAAGCATCTAAGCAGGAAGCCAACCTCAAGATTAGATATCCCTCCCGATGGCAACATCGGGACTAAAGACCCCTTGAAGACTACAAGGTTGATAGGCCAGAGGTGTAAGTTCGGTAACGGATTTAGCTTACTGGTACTAATCGGTCGTGCGGCTTGGCCGCAAATTTCCACACAATTATTTTGAGCGTTTTTAGAAGCTCGTATCCAAGTTGATTGCATTTTGTTTTAACCCAAAAATACAAAATGCGGAGAACCAATTTTTTTCGGTGGCTATAGCGGAGAGGTGACACCCGTTCCCATCCCGAACACGGAAGTTAAGCTCTTCAGCGCCGATGGTACTGCTCGGGAAGCTGGGTGGGAGAGTAGGACGCTGCCGAAAAAATTTTTATAAACCCGGAATCGAATTATGGTTCCGGGTTTTTTGTTTCGGAATCCTATTTTTAGTTTGAACCGCAATAACGGGCACATCCCCCAAGCTTATCGAAGCTGCGGGGGGGGGGCAAATTTGGCGTCGGTGTTTAAAATTGACAGTCTAGACGATGTTAACTATACTGTAATCGTTGACAGGTTCAGAGGTTCAGAGTTCAAAGGTTTAAAAATCATGCTGAACATACCCGCGCTACCATTCGAGATTTCATCAAGTATTTGTTTACTTCCGAACAAGGTCAAGCAAAAAACGCAACGGTGAACCTCTGAACCGTGAACCCGTAAACGCATCCAAACATGCAAACTTCCAAAAGGAGGCATTATGAGATCGCTACGATTCATCCTCATTCTTTTATTGGTATTTGGACTCACCGGCTGCGGACCCGGACCCCGAGTGATCCGAAAGGACGTCGACACCACCATCGATTTAAGCGGACGTTGGAATGATGCCGATTCAAGGATGGTGTCTGAAGCCATGATTAAAGATTGCCTCGATCGTCCCTGGCTGGATAACTTTCGAACCGCCCAGGGAGGGGAAAAACCGACCCTTATTGTAGGACAAGTGCGCAACCGAAGCCATGAACATATTAACGTGCAAACCTTTATCAAAGATCTGGAACGGGCTCTTATCAACTCAGGTAAAGTGCAATTCGTGGCTTCAGCACCGGAACGGAGCCAAATCCGTGAAGAGCGAAAAGATATGGCCAAGCATGCGTCCGATGAAAGCATGAAGGGACCGGGGCAGGAAACCGGCGCCGATTATATGTTGATTGGAACCATCAATACGATACGAGATGATATCGGCGCCAAGGCGGTCATGTACTATCAGGCCAATCTCGAACTCATCGATATGGCCCGCAATTTGAAAGTTTGGATTGGTGAAAAGAAAATTAAGAAACTGATTAAAAAGAAAAAACTTACATGGTAGACTGATCCGCCTTAAAATCCATGCTGTCCACGCAACGCATAAAATGCGCCTGCCTGTTCGGTTGTTTATTTTTCATATGCAACCTATTTTCCTGCGCCCCTAAGACGGGGCATTATGCCCAGATCAACCAGTATATCAGTGCTAATAATTACGATGCCGCCCTGCGGACAATTGCTGAGAAAAAGGGCGATTATGCCTCGCGCGATGCTTCCCTATTTCATTTGGAGGCTGGGATTCTTGCCCATTATGCGGGGCAATACCACCAAAGCAATCAGTATCTTTCCAAAGCCGAAGAGATCATGGATGCCCTTTATACCCGCTCGATTTCCAAGGAAGCGGCATCCTATTTGTTGAATGATCTAACGATCCCTTATCGTGGTGAGGATTTTGAAAATGTAATGCTAAACTTGTTTATGGCTTTGAATTATACTGGCCAGGGACTCAGGGAAGAGGCCCTGGTGGAGGCACGCAAGGTCGATAATAAGTTAAATATTATCAACAGCCGATATGATGAAGGGCAACTAAATGTATACATGGAGGATGCATTTGTACGCTTTTTAATGGGCGTTCTCTATGAGGCGGGCGGTGAAATCAATGATGCCTTTATATCCTATCGTAAGGCGGAAGAGATCTACCGCACGGATTTTGAGACCAATTATAATGTGCCAGCTCCGATATTTCTGATTGAAAATCTTCTCTCTACGGCCTATGCGCTCGGTTTTTTTCAGGAAGCGGCAGAGATCCAAAAACGATATCCGGAGGCGAACCATCTAAAACCCGGGAAAAAAGAAAGGTTGGCCGAAGTGTTTGCCATCCATTACAACGGCCTGGGGCCAGAAAAAGTGGAACAGAACTGGCATATTCCAATGCTTGATGGTTACATCGTCAAAATCGCTTACCCGATTTTCAAACAACAAGTCTATCGGATTTCACATGCGGAGATATTTCTCACCCATCGCGAATCGGGAGAGACCTACCGCTTTGTGACCCAATTGATGGAGGACATCGGTGCGATTGCCAAAATGAATCTCGCTAATCGTATGCAGCGGATCAAGGGCAAGGCGATTGCGCGGGCCGCCTCCAAATACTTGATGACAAGGGCCTTGGCCAGGGCCGCTAGAAAAGAGAGCGGAGAGTTGGCCGGGCTGCTGATACAACTGAGCGGAAATCTGGCCAATATCGCAACCGAACAGGCAGATTTGCGACATGGCCGACTTTTACCAGCTGAAATCCGGGTGGGGCGAAGCATGCTGACGCCGGGAGGTTATGATGGATGGATCGATTTTATCGATTTTAGTGGAAGTGTCGTGTTCAAAAAACAAGTGGCCACATTTCGTGTCCGGGGCGGCGAGAAAAAGATTTTAACCTATCGCACTCTAGACTAACACCGGTTTGACCGATGCTCAAAAAGAAAGCAAATCATGAATAAAAAATATCGATTATTACCAAAGGTTGTCGGCTTGCTAGGGATCACGATTTTGATCCTCACGGGGTGCGCCCAACTCAGATCGCATACCGCGACCGGGAATCCAGCGGACAAAACGGAAACAGTGATCATCCGCAAGGGTCAACGACCCGCGTGGATCGATGGCGCCGGCAGGCATTATCCATCCCAAAAATATTTACGGAGTGTCGGCTATGGACCGGACCGGCAATCGGCTGAGGATAAAGCGCGTTCCGAGCTTGCCAAAATATTTTATAGCCAAATCGAATCCCAAAACCGTACTTATCAATCTTATCTTCAAACGGATACGGGTGGGAAACTCAAAACCACAGAGAAAATCGATATCCAGGATATTACCCAGGTTTCAACCCGCAAGGTTCTATCAGGGGTGCGGATCGCCGAAATATACAAACAAACGCGACCCAAGGAGACTTTTTTTGCACTGGCTGTTCTTGAGAGAATACGATCCGAGGGGATTCTGCGAGCAAAAATTCTCGATTTGGATGCAGGGATTCAGGATCTCCTGAATGACACACAAAACCAAACAGACCCATTGCGGAGAATCAAGCACCTCAGCATGGGGCTCGAAAAGCTGATACTGCGCGATACTTACAATACCGAACTAAGGATCGTGAGTCCCGTCGGCCAGGGGATTGCGTCGGTTGTATCCATTACCGAAGTTCGGAGGGAATTGATCGATCTTCTGTTGAATGAATTTCAAATTGGATTGGCGATTGAAGGCGATCGGGTGCGTCAAATCCGGCAAATACTAGTCGAAGCACTGAATCGGCTGGGTTTTTCTGTTACCGAGGATAAACAAAACGCCAGAATAGTGATCCGTGGCGGAGTGGAATTCAATCGGTTTGAACCCGAAGATTCGGACTGGAAGTATGTGCGCTGGAAGGTCTTTTTCGATATGGTCGATAGACAAAGCGGGGTGATCTTCGGCAGTGTGAGTAAAAACGGGAAAGAAGGCCATTTAAGCTTCCCTCAAGCCGAAGAACGAGCCGTTGGGAAAATACACCGGCTAATCGGATCTGATATTGCCAAAGACCTAAAAAGTTATATCTTAATTCAAAAAGATTAAATTGAACCCTGTCCGTGGCGGTAACGACAACCGATCCGTTGGGAAGGAGATTTCCGATAATGAAAGCATGCAGAGGACGATATGATGGTATTGCATTCATGATTATGGGGAGCTTGCTGATCGGCTCAGGGGCCATGGCCGATACCCCCAAGGAGATCTATCAGCAGATAAGCCCGGGGGTTGTATTTATCCTGGCCAGCGATGGGTCTCAAAAAGCGAATATCGGCACCGGTTCGATCATTCGAAGAGATGGATTGATCATCACCAACACACATGTGCTATTAGACAAAGACAGAATACACATCAAACCGCGTATCGGGATTCACCTAAAACCGAGACGAATTAGCGGCAACCCGAAACACGACCTGCGGCATGCATATGCGGGGAAGGTGTTGGCCTATGATATCCCGTTGGATCTGGCGCTCATAAAAATAAAGCAGACTGATCGCCGGCTTCAAACGATCAAGTTTGCTGATTCGCGAAACGTAGACATCGGTGATCGCGTCTTCGCCATCGGCCATCCCGAGCAGGGTGGGTTATGGAGCCTCACCACAGGCGTGGTAAGTGCTTTTTACCAAAACTACGGGGGGGTACGCGGAAAGAATCTTTTCCAAACCGATGCCAGCATTAACCGGGGGAATTCAGGCGGACCGCTGCTGGATGAACAGGGCGCCATGCTCGGCATCAACTCATTGATTGCACGCAAGGCGGCGGATGGGCTGATGATTACGGATGTAAACTTTTCGATTCAATCGAATGTGGCCCTCCAGTGGCTCAGACAACAAGGGTATGTTTTTACGACGGCGGTTTCAAAAGCGGTTTCCGATCGCCAGAAAAAGAAGCCAACCCCCCAGAAAGCACGTCTGTCCCAAAAAGGAGGATCACCCAGCAAGGCCAAACCGCCTGCATCCAAAGAAACACCCCGTAAACCGCAGCAACCCAAAATTTTGACTCCCCAAAAACCATACCGTCAGGATACGCTTCTGCATGATATGCAGGAAATGGAAGACATGATGGACGAAATGCGTGAAATGATTAGAGGAGTAAAAAAGAAATAACAGTAGAGCCGGTTCCAAAACGCCCCATTTGGGCCAATCTCCGCGTTGGGCTCAAATTTCAATCCTTAAAATACTCAATGTATTCCTTCGGTTGAAATTTTCGCCCGTCTTGATCTTGACCAAACTGAAACGTTTTGAAACTGGCTCAGTAAGGAGGCTATTATGAAGGCGAAATATTTGCAGGTATCAGTGGTTGTTATGATTATGAGTCTATTGTTGGTTGTAGGCTGCCAGAAAAAGCCGAGGCCGAGTGCCGATACGGCGATGAAGGGGCCCGCCTGGGCGGTGAAAGGGAGCGGGGCTTTTGAAGATCAGGGGAGCAAAGTCTTTTATGGGGTTGGCCTGGCCTCCGGTATTCAAAACAAAACCTTGTTGCGGCAGACAGCGGACAATCGTGCCCGAGCCGAGATTGCTAAAATAATGGACACTTATATCGCGGCCTTAGGCAAAGATTACATGTCATCAACCATGTCCAGCGACATGAAAAAAGCATCCGAAGAGCAGCATGTCGAGATTGCACTCAAAACCTTTACCAAAACGACCGTTCGCGGCGCGCAAATTATCGATCGGTGGGTGGATCCGGCCGACAAGGCTATGTACTCTTTGTGCAAGCTTGATCTGTTGGCATTCAAAAAGGCGCTTGAAGACGACCAGAATATTGATTCAAAAGTGCGGGATTTTGTGAAGAAAAATGCCGAAAAACTCCACTTAGAAATGCGAAAAATGGAAAAGCAACAATAACAAAGGGCACCGCCCCAAATAAATATAAGCAAAATGAAGGGGAAGTTGGAAAACATCAAAGCCTTGCTCAAATGTCTTTACGGCGTACGCGCGGAGAAGGCTTTGGGGAAAATTTTGCCTTTAATTGAAGGCGTGGCGCTAAAACCCCAGCAAAGAGAAGCTTATTTCTCCCAAGAAGATGTGGTCCTGATCACCTATGGGGACACATTGCAACAAAGAGATGAGTTGCCGTTAAAGACTTTTAGACGTTTCGCATACCACTATTTTCAGAACGTATTTTCGCACATCCATTTCCTCCCGTTTTTTCCCTATTCCTCCGACGATGGATTCTCAGTTAAAGATTTCCATGCGGTAAATCCAGAGCTTGGCAACTGGGACATGATCCGTGAAATCGGTCATGATTTTAAGCTGATGTTTGATATGGTCCTGAACCACATATCTGCTCAAAGTGATTGGTTTAAACACTATTTGGCCGGACAGGAGGGATTTTCGGATTTGGCGATCGAAGTCGATCCCAGCACCGATTTATCGAAGGTTACCCGGCCGAGATCTATGCCCTTGCTGACCGCGTTTAAGAAAGTGTCCGGGAAAACGGCGCATGTCTGGACTACATTTAGCCCCGATCAAATCGATCTGAATTACAAAAGCTTGGATGTGCTCCAAAAAATGGTAGAAGTTCTCATGCTATACATTAATCAAGGTGCGACGATCTTGCGCCTGGATGCCATCGCCTATCTATGGAAGGAGGTGGGCACCAGCTGCATCCATCTAAAGAAAACGCATGCGATGGTAAAGTTGTTACGGGGCCTGCTGGATGTGATCGCTCCGCATGTGATTCTTTTGACCGAGACCAATGTTCCGCATGAGGAAAATATGGCCTATTTTGGGAACGGCCGGGATGAGGCCCAGATGGCCTATAACTTTACGCTGCCCCCCCTTCTTTTGTATACCTTTATTAAAGAAGACACGACCGTCTTGAACAAATGGGCCAAAAGGTTGAGAATCGAATCCGATCAGAATACGTTTTTCAATTTTACGGCCTCGCATGACGGGATCGGTGTCCGCCCGTTGGAGGGAATTCTGCCGCCGGGAGAGATCGATCGCCTGATTGAAACCGTACGGTACAATGGGGGGGGCGTCTCATTTAAGCGCAACAGCGACGGTTCGGAAAGTCCCTATGAGTTGAACATCACCTATGTGGATGCGCTGGGGAGATATCGTCAGGGATCCGATCCTCTTCATACGCAACGATTTTTGGCCACCCAAACCATTCAGTACGTCCTGCCCGGTGTCCCGGCCACCTATATTCATAGCCTTCTCGGTTCTCGCAATTGGGCAGAAGGGGTCCGCATGACCGGTCGGGCGCGAAGTATCAATCGTCAAAAATTCGATGCCGATGAGATTAAATCAAAATTGGACCGAGGAAAGTCATTTCAGGCCAGTATTTTTTACCCGTATGTCCAAATGATCAAAATAAGACGCAGGCAGCCGGCGTTTCACCCCAACGCAGCAGTGGAAATATTGGATGTAGACCCGCGCGTTTTTGCCCTTGGAAGATATTGTGAGGAACAAGAGATTTATGCCGTGACGAATGTGTCTTCGGAAGCGGTTTCTTTCTTTTTGCCCGATAAGCTCCCAGGTGGTATAAATGTAGATCTGTTAACCGGTTCCACGGTTAAGGGTCGCCAAGTGGCGCTGGAACCTTATCAGAGTATATGGTTGAGCAAGGAGCATGTCAGATGAAAAAGATGCATAATGCTTTCAAGGGAGCACTCTTATCGGGTCTGGTATTTCCGGGCTTCGGACACATTATTCTAAAGCATCATAAACGTGGTATTGTTTTGATGCTTATGGTTTTAGCCTGTATGACGGCAATTGTCGTAAAGGGAGTCCAGCAAAGTCTTGTCATTTTGGAAAAGATTGCGTCGGAGGGCGGGGTAATTGATATGAAAACGGTCTCTAATGCAGCCTCCCAGGTCTCCACCACTTCAAGCAGCTTGATATTCAATCTCGGTTTGCTGCTGATCATAATCTGTTGGATCGCTGGGGTAGTTGACGCTTATAGAATCGGAAAGAAAAAAGACATCGCAGAGGGTTCAACAGATCAAGCCCCTAAGGGCAATGGCCGTTGAGCAAATAACCATTAATTGTGATTGATTTTGTCCCTCAATTTTCCGGAACATTTAAAGGTAACGACCTTTCTCTCCTTCAGGATTAAATCGGCGCCTGTAGCAGGATTTCGTCCTCGGCGCTTATTCTTATTTTTAATACAGAATTTGCCGAATCCGGAGACCAATAAGTCGTTCCCGTCGGCCAGTGTATTCTTGATGATAACCAGCAGGGTTTCGATGATATCAACCGATTTTTTTTTGTCGAATCCCAAGCCATTTACACTCGAAACGATATCATTTTTTGTTAACGCCATGACGCCTCCTCAAAGTGTTTCGTGATGGTCAAAATAGATGGTTCATGTGAATGGCTATTGAAGCTCCGCCGGGTCTTCTTTGGATTCCTCTACTCGGGTCGGATCAAGAGTTTCGACTTTTTTCATAATTTTTTTGATCCGTTTCGTGATTTCTTCTATTTCATCTTTAAGCTGTGCTTCGTCAATTTCTTTCATGGAAATTCCCCACCGGTTATCCTGTAACTATTTAAAATATACGGAGATATATGTCAACCCCTTTATATAAGAAAGGGATTATCCTTCTTCCGGAAAAAGATAGGGTTGAACCGCAATAGCGAGCGCATTCCCCGTAGCTTGTTGGAGCGAAGTGGAAATCCCGTTTCAGCGGGGCTGCGGGGATTTTCAATCGAAGTGGAAAGAACTCACGACTGCCAGGACCAAAAGAGGCCAAAAGGATCACAAAATCGTTTGTCAAAAGCGGTTTTTCACTGTGGAGTTGCAATTTTCCGTATAATTGGTTATGGATTTAGCTAAAAATTAGTTGAGGGATTTGCGCGCCGGTATGACGTATACCTTTTCCTCAGACTCGAGCGGTGTTTCGTTCAACTTTGGGTATACGTTCTAGTTCGATACGCGAAACTATAACTTGCTTCCTCCCGTTGGCAGGATTATCCGTGATCGGTTTGCGGTGGTCCTGCCGGCGGAATATTTACCTTAGGCCATCCCTTCCATCGCATTAAGCTACACCAGCTTACGCAGCTCCTTTTTCAAAACCTTTCCCACCAGAGATTTGGGCAGGGCATCAATGAATTTTATTTGTGAAGGTGCCTTGAAAGGTGTTATCTTAGCCTTGGCAAATTCGATGATGTCTTCTTCAACCAGTTCCTGGTCATGTCTCCGAACGATAAATGCCATCACTTCTTCGCCATATTTTGGGTCCGGAATTCCGATTACCGAAACTTCGGTAATAGCCGGGTGCTCTTCCAGGTAGCCTTCGATTTCGCTCGGATAAAGGTTATAGCCCCCTTTAATAATCATGTCTTTAATCCGGTCAGTAATAAAAAGGTAGCCGTCTTCATCCCGGTACCCCACATCGCCGGTGTGGAGCCAGCCGCCACGCAATGCTTCAGCCGTGGCCTCGGCATTCTTGTAGTAGCCGACCATCACGTTTGGCCCCCGCAAAACGATTTCGCCCTGTTCGCCCGCCTGAACTTCATTGTCATCAAGGTTAAAAATTTTTATCTCCACCCCGGGGATGGGCACACCGGTGGATCCTTTTTTGAGAGGCATGCCTGGACGGCAAAGTGCCACCGCCGGAGAGGCTTCCGTAAGGCCGTATCCCTCATACATCTTGCATCCAAACTTGGTGGTAAAGGCACGATAAAGTTCTTCGGTGACCGGTGCGGCACTAATGGTACAGCGTTCCAGGGAACTGGTATCATATTTTTCCGCGGCCGGATGATTCAAAAGAATCTGGTACATGGTCGGTACGCCGATAAAGTTGGTGGCACGATATTTTTCAATCAAACGGAATACCTCTTCGGGATCGAACCAGCTCAACAGGACACCAAATGACTCCTTGTACGGTGAAAGATTGCCGGCGTTCATAGATACGACACCAAATGAGTGCGCCAGGGGGAGGCACAGAACGGTGATATCGCCTTTTTCGGCTTGAGTGGCCTCCCAGGCGGCAACGGCATTTTGGTAAAGATTATTGTGAGAGAGCATAACGCCTTTGGGATGCCCGGTGGTCCCGGAGGTATAAATCATCAGGGCGATGTCGTCGGCATCCATTTCTTCGATGTGTTGCGCGGGAGGGTGTTTATCGATCAGACTGTGGAAATCGATCTGGTCTTCCCGGTTCTCTCCGCCAAGGACAATAACGGTTTTCACATGATCAATGCCCTTTCGGGCATTTTCGATTTTTTCTAGGAGGTCGTGGCTGGTGATCACGGCTTTGGCATCTGAATGATCCAGGATATAGCGAGTTTCGTTTTCGCCCAGCAGAAACATGATCGGCACAATCACGGCTCCCAACCTCCAGATCGCTTGGAAGCAAGCGAACACCTCCGGCGAATTGGGCATCGAAACTACCACATGATCACCACTGCCGATACCCAGTGCCCGCAGGCCGGTTGCGAGTTGCCGTCCCATCTCGGCGATGCGGGTGTTTGTGTATTCTTGTCCCTCAAACATAATAGCCAAGGTCTCGCCGAATTTAGCAATTCGTTCTTCTCCTAATTTTACAAGATTCATTTCGCCCTCCTGCCACTTTTAACGGTGTCAGGATCCTGCCGGTTCACGCATTCTGCAGGGAGCTTTGTCTGCCGTAGGAGATACCACCTGGAGAAGAACGATGAATAAAGACCTATGATTGAACGAAAATGGGGTCATACAAAGATTTGTGATTAATAAAGTGTTAATCAATGATCAAGGTTTGACCCCAATAATCATGATCCGATCTTACCTATGCTTCCAAAAAATATAGTATCGCATTACAATCACCGCTTACCCCTTCGCGGTTTCCCATGAGTTGAGGAGCCGGGCTTCCTTCGGCGCCGGGATCTACGTCTTTTCTTTGCATGAACGGCCTCAGGCATGGTGAGCCATACTTCCTGCGGCTCCACGCATGCCAACTTGCGTCCCATAAACTCCTCGATGGCTGGAATGAAGAAGGCATCTCTCTCGTCGGCGAAGCTGATCGAGGTGCCAGTGGCGCCGGCCCGACCCGTGCGCCCGATCCTGTGTACATAATCCTCCGGATCATGCGGCAGCTTGAAATTGATGACATGATCCATGCCCTCGATGTGAATTCCACGCCCGGCCACGTCCGTTGCCACCAGTACCCTTATCTTCCCCGCCTTGAATTCCTCAAGACGGCGGATCCGTTTTTTCTGGGGAACGTCCCCGGAGAGCATGGAGCAGTGAATGCCGTGGCGGGTCAGCATCTCCGAGAGTCGTCTCACCTCGTCGCGCGTGTTGCAGAAAACCAGGGCACGGCTCAAGTCCTGCCGGATGATGATGTTCAGGAGCAGCGCAAATTTCTCATCCGTGGTCACAATGTAGACAATCTGCTCAACTGTATTGACCGCGACCTGCTCCGGTTCGATCTCAACGGTTACAGGGCTGAGGGTCCACTCTGAGGCGAGGCGGGTGATCTGCCCGGTCAGTGTAGCGCTGAAAAGCAGGGTCTGGCGCTTCTCTTTTGGCGGCGTGCTGTGGATGATTTTTCGGACATCCGGAATAAAGCCCATATCGAGCATGCGATCGGCTTCGTCGATGATCAGTACTTCGATCTTTTTCAGGGTAATGTCGTGTCTCCGCTGAAAGTCGAGTAGCCTTCCAGGAGTTGCCACAATGATATCGACCGGATTGGCGACAAGCTGTTTTTTCTGTTTGATGTAATCCATGCCCCCAAATACGGAAATGACCTTTATGGCACAGTATTTGGAGAGCTGCCGGGCCTCCCCGGAGATCTGAAGCACTAACTCCCGGGTGGGGGCTAAGATCAGAATCCGGGGCATGCCCGGTTTTCGCTTTCCCTGGAGGGGGTTATTCAGTAGGCGGGTGATGATAGCGATCAGAAAGGCGGCCGTCTTTCCTGTACCCGTTTGGGCTCGGCCGCTTGCATCCTTGCCCGACAGTGTGCTGGGAAGAATTTCAGACTGAATTGGTGTGCAATACTCAAAGCCAAGATCGCTGATGGCATGAAGGAGCGGATTGGGAAACCCGAAATCGTGAAACCGCGTCTTCCCTTCCGCCGGCGGGACCTTGAACTGTGAAGCGTCCCAGCCATCTTCTAATGCCACTCCGGTTGTGGGTGCGGCTGAATCCCCAGCCCGGATAATTTTCTTTCCCTTTTTGCGCGAAGCCCGTTTGCGAAAGGGAGATCTTTCCCTAACTGGACCCGACGGCACAGGATTGGCGGCGGTAGCGGATTTGTTTCCCGCCCGGGTCTTCTTTTTCAGTCTATCTTCTCTTTCAGTTGTGGTCTTTCGACCATTCGTGTTTTTCACTTACGACTGCGGTGAATTCTTGGAGAAGCCTTGGCTTCAATTGCTAAATTCACCAATTCTTCTGGTGATGTTTTTCATAGTGAGGGATGATTATCAAGATAATCTTACCAGTTATAGCAATTTATCCTAATCCAGCCTTCGGTAATCAACTAATAAATGATGCACATAGGACCAAAGCCCAATATCATTTGCCGCTAAAAGGATTTGTATTTTCTGTAACAGGGCAAAATGTGTCAAGATCGGTGAAGAAAGGAGCTGAAATCATCGCAAAGAAAGTAAGCTACCGGCAACGCTCAAAATATATTGACATTTAGTGTCAGTTTAAGTATTTGCTTTGATTGATTAAAATTTCCCACCCTTTAACATAACCTTACAATAAAGGCCGGGACCATGACGCGCGATGAAGAAATCAAGCTAAAGGTCGCCACCATTATTGACGAGGCTGTCGGGGAAAAGGAAAAATTTCGGCGGCGGATCTTGATCTGGGCCGGGTCTGCCCGCGCGGCCATACTGCTCGCCTCGATTGCTTTTGCGTTATGTCTGAACAATTCTCCGCCAAAACCGCCGCCGAATGCTCCCAGGGCAAAATCACTTTTCCACCGGCCGGATCCAAAGCCGACCGACAATTTAACATCGATGCCTACACAAGAAACATCCCCATTGAACGGCCCTATATCTGGCTGACCGTGAACGTGAAAGATCTCGGTCTCTGTTGGCCCAAAAAGCCCTGGATCAAAGCGAACAGCGGCTTTAACACCACCATATATAAAGGTGGCCACAGAAAAGAATTTGCGGTCTGTTTACCGGTGATTCTTAGGCATTACAAGCTGGATGAGGTGACGTATTGGTTGGAGGGGAGGTGAAGCGCAGGGCGCATGGCGCAAAGTGAGATTCACATAATTATCTAATAAGAAAGGAGTGTGCATTATGAAATTAAAGCATTTATTTATCATCAATTCCATCCTGGCACTCGTTTATGCAATTGGCGAACTGTTTGTGCCAAAGATACTCGCTCAGCTTTATTTTGTCACCGACACCCCAACCGCCGAAACCCTACTTTCATTGCGTTTCTTTGGCTGGGTGTTGATTACCAGGCTATTTCCTCTACGTTCTAAGGTAGTATTCTGACCAAA
>CAZHAH010000166.1:0-13379 GCA_964530095.1 uncultured Desulfobacteraceae bacterium
GATTTTTTTCGGCGCCCCCCTGGGAGACAATATGATGACCGGCAACGTCGGATTGTTGGCGGCGATCCGGAAGAGAAAAGGGCTTGCTGTAATTGAACATTTATAAAACGAAAAAAGGTAACCCGACTCGGCTGAGCTCGTCGCAGGCAGAGCGTTGAACCCTGAACCCTGGTCGCCTACGGCGCCGCCAAAGGCGGGTAACCATGTGAACGGTCATGAAAAATCTTGTTTTATCAGTGGAAATAATGGATACTTATTACCCAGTAAAAAGGAATTATGGTTACAGGTGGATATTAAATATACAGATCGGGTCTTTCAAATTGATGGGTCAAAGTTGAAAATTGCGGCGATCTGAACCCGTGAACGGTTACAAACAGATTTAGCCTTCAGTTTTCAATTTTCTATTTTAATTATTAAGGCCTTGGCATTTTAATTGCACTGATGAGAAACGATGCTAGGTAAACCAACCCATAAGGGATTGTGGACCGGAGTACCCCCCTGGATATTTATCGGGGCGGTGGTGATATTATTCCCTATATTTACGTTTATGACGGTTGAAAATATTAACCGTCAGAAGGAAAATAGTCTGCGACTTTTACTCGAAAAAGGGGCGGCTTTGATCCGTTCGTTTGAAGCCGGCACCCGCACAGGTCTTATGGGGATGCAATGGGGCCGCTTTCAGCTGCAGAAACTTCTGACCGAAACAGCCCAGCAGCCGGATATCGTCTATCTCCTGGTAGCAGAAATAAACGGAAGAATCCTAGCCCACGACGACCCGGCCCGGATCGGAAACATGCACGGCCAGAACCTGGATCTAAAGCAGGTGGCAGCTTCCCAAAAAGTGAACTGGCGGATCGTGTCCCGGCCTGACGGACGAAGGATATTTGAAGTATTTAGAAAATTTGCACCCACCGGCGGCCCGATGGGAATGCACCGGCACCAGATGATGTTTTTTAAACACTTTCGCTCAACGCTTGACGAGATTGAAAAGCAATTGTATTCGCCACCGGTTATCTTTGTCGGGCTGGATATGAGTTCGATGAAAGCCGCGCGCAGTGCGGACATGCGTCATACGATTATTATGGGGGCGATACTTTTGCTTGTCGGATTTGCGGGGATTGTGCTCCTGTTTCTGGCCCAGAGCTACCGCACAACCAAGGCGTCGCTTTCCCGAATCAAAGCCTTTTCCGACAACCTGGTCGAAAATATGCCCATTGGGCTTTTGGCCACCGACAGCGAAAAAAGGATTGTGTCTCTAAATAATGTGGCGGCCACCGTCCTGCGGTTATCACCTGAGGAATCGGTTGGAAAGGATGCCCACACCATTCTGCCCCAAGAAATTTCGGAACCGCTTCAATTGCTTGAGTCGGGGGAAGAGAGTATTGAAAAGGAGATTGAATGTCGGTTGAACAATCAAAAAGTTGTGCCGCTTGAAATCAGTGCCACTTTGTTGCGCGATGAAAGGGGAAACTTTCTGGGGCACGTCATCCTTTTTAAGGATCTTACGGAAGTTCGCACCCTAAAGAAAGAAGTTGCCAGGAGTCAGCGGCTGGCCTCGGTGGGTAGACTGGCCGCAGGGGTGGCGCACGAGGTGCGAAACCCTTTGAGTTCGATAAAGGGTTTTGCGACCTATTTCAAGGAACGCTATCACGATGTGCCCGAAGACATACACATCGCCCAAATCATGATCAAGGAGGTCGATCGGCTAAATCGTGTGGTGGGACAGCTTCTCGAATTTGCGAGGCCGATTACCCTTACAAAAAAGGCCTTTTCAATTAACACGCTGATTACAGATTCGCTAAAAATGGTTGAACGACAGGCAGATGAGGCCAATGTTGATCTTAAGGTGCAGTTCCTGCCGGATTCAAAAAAGGTTATTCTCGATGCGGATAAAATCAGTCAGGTTCTTTTAAACCTTTATCTCAATGCCATCGAATCCATGCGGTCCGGCGGCGAACTCGGTGTAAAAATTTCGGTTCCCTCCGAGAAAAATGGAATCGAAATCAACGTGGCAGACACCGGCACCGGTATCCGTCCCGAGGATCTGGCCCATGTTTTTGATCCCTATTTTACCACCAAGGCCTCAGGCACGGGTCTTGGATTGGCCATCGTACATAATATTTTGGAAGCGCATGCAGGCCAGATAAAGATCAAAAGTCGATTAGACGCGGGAACGACGATTACCCTGTTTTTGCCCGATCTAAATGAGGATTTTAAAGCATGAAGCGTAAAAACGATATTCTGGTCGTTGATGACGATCGTTCTCATCTTATGATGCTTCGAACCCTGTTGAGTGGGTGGGGCTATGAAATTTTTGAAGCCGATGATGGATCGACGGCCATCGAACGTGTAAAGGAGAGGGCGTTTGATCTGGTATTAATGGACATTCGCATGCTTAAGGTTTCCGGCATCGAAGCCCTGGGGCAAATCAAGGCCCACAATCCGGCCATTCCGGTTATCATCATGACCGCCTTCTCGTCGGTGGAAACGGCGGTGGAGACTTTAAAAAAGGGTGCTTACGATTATTTAACCAAACCGCTCGATTTTGAAAAGCTGAGGCTAACCATTGACAGGGCCATGGAACACGTTCAGTTAAAAGAGGAGAATCGAATCTTAAAAGAGAGCCTCGGGCGCCAGTTTGATCGGCACAACATTATCGGCCGCAGCGCTGCCATGGCAGATCTTCTTGAAACCGTTGCCCAGGTGGCCATGTCGGAGGCCACGGTGCTGATTACCGGTGAATCCGGAACCGGCAAGGAGCTGATAGCCGGGGCCATCCATTTCAACAGCCCCAGATGCGAAGGCCCGTTTGTTAAAATAAACTGCTCGGCCATTACCGAAACCCTTTTGGAATCAGAGCTTTTCGGGCATGAGCGGGGTGCGTTTACGGGGGCCGAACGTAAAAAGGAGGGACGTTTCATCCAAGCCCACGGCGGAAGTCTATTTCTGGACGAAGTGAGCGAGATGGCTTTGACGATGCAGGTCAAGCTCTTGCGCGTCATTCAGGAGAGAGAACTCACCCGGGTGGGCGGCGAAAAGGTTCTTACGGTCGATGTGAGAGTGGTTGCCGCCACCAACAAGAACTTAAGCGAACAGGTGGCCAAAGGTGCTTTTCGTGAAGATCTTTACTATCGTCTGAATGTGATCGAGCTGGAAATACCTCCCTTAAGGAAACGCCAGGAAGATATCCCCCTTTTGGCACAACATTTCATTGAGCATTTTACCGAAAAGAACCGCAAGCAGATTAAAGGATTTACACCCGGTGCCATGGATGCATTGATACGCTATCAGTGGCCGGGAAATGTTCGCGAACTGATGAATGCGGTGGAAAGGGGGGTGGTGCTTTCGCGATCCGAATACCTGGATATTGATGATCTGCCCTTTATCCGATCGTTGGCCCAAAGCCAGGTGGATCCACTGCAGATCATGGAACCGGCAAATGAAGGCATGTCTCTTGACGCGGTCGAAAAAGCCACTATTTTAAAAGCATTAAAATCAGCCGACGGTAATAAGAGTGAAACCGCACGCCGTCTGGGGATAACGCGTAAAACACTTCATAAAAAACTCAAACTGTACGGCGTTATGCCCTAGGACTTACGCGGGGGAGGAGGGCTCCTCGATGAATTCAAATAACGGTTACAAAATCAGGTGCCTGTCATGCGGAACCAGAAACCGCATCCCGTCCAACAAAGCTGATGCCGTGGCCAGATGCGGAAGTTGTAAGTCAATTTTAAGTACCGAAGTTATATCGGCAACCCAGCCGGTGATAGTGACGGATACTGAATTTGAGCAACAGGTCGTCAAATCACCGCTGCCGGTGCTGGTCTTTTTCTGGGCGCCCTGGTGCAGTTCCTGCCAGGTAGTAGCTCCCATTATCGATGAATTCGCATCCGAGGCCCGCGGACATGTTAAAGTGTGCAAAGTTAACGTGGATGCAAGCCCCATGACAGCTTCAAAACTCAATATTCTCAGTGTGCCCAATCTGCTGGTATTTGATAATGGACAATTTAAAGAAAGCCTTTTCGGGCTTACCCAAAAACATGACATTATGATGAAGATGGCCCCCTATATTTAATGGCGTCGTAAAAAGTTCCAACAGGTATGCTTATGAAACGGAAAACGATTGTCTATTTGATTGCGGCCCTCATATTGAGCGGGTTTACCGTTATCCATGCCGAGGAGTCTTCCTTAACGCTGGATGAAATTCTCAACAGGGTTGAGCAGCAGTATGCCGGGGATGGCTTTACGGCACGCTTTGATCAAACTTCCATCATCAAGGCCATCGACATCGCCGATACGGCCCATGGTCGTGTCCTGGTCAAACGCCCCGGTAAGATGCGCTGGGAGTATAATGCGCCGGAAAAACAAACCATCATCACTGACGGCAACAGGCTGTGGATATATCGGCCGGAGCTAAATCAGGTGATGGTCGGTGACGCACCCGAATATCTGGGAGACGGCAAAGGGGCGAGTTTCATTTCCAACATCCATTTAATTCGTGAGAAGTTCAGCCTGATCCTGGACAAAGATGAGGGGGAACCCGATTATTATATCAACCTTTTACCGATCAACAAGATACCGGAAGTGGCCTATATCAAGCTGCGCATATCAAAAAACAGATTTAAGATGACGGGTATTACAACCTACAATCCCTATGGCGATGAAACCAGAATCGAGCTGAGCGATTTCAAATTTGACCAGCATCTAAAGGATTCGCTATTTCGATTCCAAGCGCCGGAAGGGACGGATATTATCCGGATTGGAGATTAGAACCGACAGATGCGAGATAAAATCAAGCCGCCCGCTTTAAAAGCCGTGCAGGGGATGACCGACCTGGCATTGAAAAAAGGGAAATAATGGCGTGACTTATTCCATCCTGTTTACGACCTCATCCGGAATATCGGCATTGGTGTAAACCTTCTGAACATCTTCACAATCTTCAAGGGCTTCCATCAACTTGACCATCTGTTCGGCCTCTTTGCCGACAAGATTGGTGGTTGACTGGGGAAGCATGGTAATTTCAGCCACCACGAAGGGAATCGAAGCCTGGGCGATGGCCTCCTTGACAGCTTCAAAATCTTCCGCAGCGGTTGTGACCTCAAAACTAGCTTCATCTTCCATTACATCTTCGGCACCGGCATCGATTGCGATTTCCATCAATGTGTCTTCATCGGCACTATTCTTTTCGATATTGATATACCCTTTTTTCTCAAACATCCAGGCGACGCAACCATTTTCACCCAGATTTCCCCCGTTCTTGCTGAAAATGAAACGCACATCGGCCACGGCACGGTTTTTGTTGTCGGTAAGCGTTTCGATCAGAACGGCCGCACCGCCGGGACCGTAGCCTTCATAAATGCTCTCTTCGTAGTTGACGCCTTCGAGTTCCCCGGTTCCTTTCTTTATGGCCCGGTCAATGTTATCTTTGGGCATATTTTCACTTTTGGCGGCCAGCACAGCCGCTCTTAGACGGGGATTGGCGGCCGGGTCCCCGCTCCCCCCCATTCGGGCGGCTACTGTAATTTCTTTGATCAGACGCGTGAAGATCTTACCCCGTTTGGCATCGGCCGCACCCTTTTTATGTTTGATGGTCGACCATTTGCTGTGTCCTGACATGTTGACCTCCTATTTCTTTCCTAAAGCAACTATATAAATTTCGCGACTCCGCTTGCGGCTGCTTTTGGGTTTGAAAATCTTATAGCGGTTAAAGCCTTTTTTTACCAGCTCTAAAAAGGCTTCAAAATCCGCTCCCTGAAAAATTTTGCAAACAAAAGATCCGTTCCGCAGCAACACATCCTGACAAAATGATAGGGCTGTTTGGCAAAGCGCAAAAGACCGGGTCGCATCGACATTTTTATTCCCCGTGGTATCCGGCGCCATGTCGCTCAAGGTGACATTAAACCCACTTCCGATACAATCACGAAGTTTCTGATCAAGAGATAGAATGTCACCCGTATGAATGCTGACATTCGGCGGTACTTGGATCGAAACCGGTTTCAGGTCAAATCCGATTACTTCGCCCCTGGGCCCAGTCTGATTTGCGGCATAGAGAAGCCAGGAACCGGGCGCGCATCCAAGATCCAAAATCCGGTGTCCAGGATGAATGATTCGATACTTCTTCTGGATTTCCTTTAGTTTATATACGGATCGGGCCGGAAATCGCTCCCGGCGTGCGGTGCTTGAATAATGATCGTCCCACCGATTGTGTTTCAAAACATTAACCCGATTGCTTCAGTGAGGGTTCGCACCCCCGCTATTTGCATACCATCCATATCCGTCATGCGCTTCAAATTACTTTGCGGCATAAAACATTTCGTAAAGCCCATTTTCATCGACTCGGCAACGCGTGTCTCGATATGGCTGACGGCCCGGATCTCTCCCGTAAGTCCCACTTCTCCCAGAACAACCGTGCCCTCTGCAATCGGTTTGTCGAGAAAACTTGAAGCGATAGACGCCACAATGCCCAGATCGACAGCCGGTTCGTCAACCTTTACCCCGCCGGCGACATTCATGAAGATGTCGTGTCCCATAAGATGCATTCCCAATTTTTTCTCCATTACGGCCACAAGCAGAGAAACCTTGTTATAATCAAGACCCAGGACCGTGCGGCGCGGGGTCGCCAAACTGGTGCTGCTGGCAAGCGCCTGAAGCTCCACCAGGATCGGCCGGGTTCCTTCCATGCTGGCGGTGACGGCCGACCCGGGCTCATTGACCGGACGTTCGGCCAGGAAAACAGCCGATGGACTGGCAACCTCATCCAGGCCTTTGTCTTTCATTTCAAAAACCCCGATTTCGTTGGTCGATCCGAAGCGGTTCTTTACCGCCCGCAGAATTCGAAAAACATGATTCCGGTCACCTTCAAAATAAAGCACGGTATCAACCATATGCTCCAGGAGTCGGGGTCCGGCAATGGCGCCTTCCTTGGTCACATGGCCGATCAAAAACGTCGGAATTCCTGTTTTTTTTGCCATCAGCATCAGCCGCAGAGTTGATTCCCGGACCTGGCTGACACTGCCCGGCGCCGATGTGAGATCATCGCTGAACATGGTCTGAATGGAGTCGATCACAAGTACCTGCGGCTTGACCGATGCAACCATGGCAAGAATCGATTCTAAATCGACTTCTGAAACCACCAGCATATCGGATGCCGAGGTGGAGAGCCGTCGGCTGCGGATTTTGATCTGTTGAATCGATTCCTCACCGGAAACATAAAGAACTTTCTGTTTGTTTTGGGAAAGGCCATAAAGGGCCTGCAGCATGAGGGTCGACTTCCCGATCCCGGGATCCCCCCCGATTAAAACCAGAGATCCGGATACCAAACCGCCGCCGAGCACCCGGTCGAATTCTCCGATTCCGGTGAGGAGTCGATCCTTAACTTCGATTTTGACGGAATCAATCGAAACCGGAATCACCGCAGCGGCAGACGGCTTACCCCCGGTGCCCGAAATTTGACTCGATCTGAGGGATTCCTCAACAAACGATTCCCACTCACCACATTCCGGACACTTCCCCATCCAACGGGGGGTCTTATATCCGCATGATTGGCAACAGAAGACAGTTTTGGTGCTTTTTTTAACCATGGCCAAAGTATCTTATATCTGAGATTTTGCGCTTAATGTTAAAAATACAATAACCAAATTACAAATCATTTACCCAATTAAATAATGCTTCGCATTAAATCTACGATTTATTTAACCGGGCAGGCAAATCACAATGACTAAAATTCAAAATTCCAAACGATTGTCTTATGATCTTATCTGAGATTTGGTTATTGTAGTTTGGGATTTATTTGCAATTTGGAGCTTGAAATTTGTGATTTCCCCGATAATTCGGGATTTCCGCTTTGCTACAACCGGTTTATCCGGATTCGGTTTATACCATTTCAATTTGATCCTATCAAGAAAGGGATTTATGTGCTATGGGAAATGAGTTTTTTTAACCGGGAACGCTGAACCAGGAACCGCACAGTTGAGCCGGGAAGATCCGTGACAATAAAAAACCCCTGTCAGAAATTGCATTATGGTTTGCTGGTTGTTTTTTTTGCCTTTCTAGTTTCCATCGATGTGGCGGCGGATCAGGGCGGCCGCCATTTTGAGGCCCTTAAATTGAAACTGGTTAAGGAAGGTTTTGACGAGGACCGCATCAATGCGGCCTATAATCATCAATCAGTGCGCTTCGATCCCGCAAGTGTGGCTTTCTTTTTTGTCTATAAGGAAGCCCATTTGAATTATGATCAGTTTGCGGCACCCAGACAAATCCAAAAGGCTCGCCAATACATGCAGGCACAGGCCGCTAATTTATTAAAGGCGGAAAAGGGATTTGGGGTTGAAAAAGAAATCATCACGGCCATAATTCTGATTGAAACCAGGCTGGGGGCATATACGGGTGAGAGCAGGATTTTAAAAACGCTTTCGACCGTGGCGGCGTTGTCCGATCCGGTATTAAGAGATAAGTTGTGGGCTGAAATTTCAAAAACCAAAAAAATTTCGAGGAAGGGATTTGAAAAAAAAGCGGATCGAAAATCCCAATGGGCCTACGCAGAGCTGAAAGCGTTTCTGCGATATACGGCCGACGAAGGGATGAATCCCGTTGAGATCAGGGGCTCTTTTGCCGGGGCGCTGGGCATATCCCAATTTATGCCCAGTAGTGTCCTCATGTATGGCCGAGACGGAAACGGTGACGGCCGTGTAAATCTGTTTGAGCACGCCGACGCCATAGCAAGCATTGCCAATTATTTAAAAAAATACGGATGGCACCCCGGTATCGACCGTGACAGGGCCTATAAGGTCGTATGGAAATATAACCACAGCAAATATTATGTGAATATCGTCTTAAAAGTGGCTCAATTGCTGAAAGGCTAAAGCTATTATGAAATTAACCATTTTAAAAATTTGAAACGCTCAAATTAGGTGATGATGAACTTAGACACCCTATTGGTTGTATTGGGGATATGTGTCCCGTTTATTTTACTGAGTATTTGGGCGCTTTTAAATGCGGCACAAAAAGAATTCGGATCATTGGAGCAAAAGATCCTGTGGACGCTGGTGGCGGCAATTCCTTTTATCGGCTTTATCATATATCTTCTTTTCGGATTTAAAAAAGGCAAAAAACCGGGCCCAAGCTAAATCTCATCTATTGACAACCAGGCTCCGATTCTATAATCAAATCGAATCGCTTCCGAAATGGTCCCATCGTCTAATGGTTAGGACGTCGGCCTCTCACGCCGGTAATAGGGGTTCGAATCCCCTTGGGATCACCAGTAAATTAATTCAAGGGGTTAGCCCAATTCGCTAACCCTATTGATTTTTTAATAAATCTAATTTCCAACCCGATTTCCAACCCGTGACCTTAATTTGGGAAGAATCTGGCCCTCTTGACACAACTTTCAGCATCAAAAAACCGGCCCCGAATTGGAAGCCGGTTTAATCAATATTTCCATCGAAAGTATTCTGCCGGGAAAACTTGAGGGTTCCTATTCCATTGCTTTCCAATTCAATCTATATTTGCCCCTTTCCGTTACTTTCAAAAATTCATTCTTTAATTTATTTAGATCTCTCGCCGCGGTCCTCTCGCTTACCTCGCGATAAAGAATGTTGTAGGGAGACCTCGTGAATAAATCATGCATCGTAATAGAATGGTCATGCTCCAATAACATCAGCAGTAAGTCGTGCTGCCTTTGGGTTAGATATTTTTCTTGCCTGCTCCATGCGTAATAGTCACGAAGCGAAAATTTTCGTATATAAAAAATAATTCTATTCTTAATCTCATTTAATGAATCTATAAATCCTCTCAATACAAATTTGACGAAATGGGTCACATCGTGTTGTTTGTTTTGCCTGGTTATAGAGAATGCCTGGAAATATTCATCTATATTTTTATAGTAAAAATTCGATAACATCACCGGAACGAATTTTATGCCACTATTCTTCAGGACAATTGCCTCTATCAGTCTTGCAGTCCTCCCATTTCCATCTCCAAAAGGGTGAATAAGACCTAAGTAATAATGAGAAAGTGCCGCCCGAGTTGGCGGATCCAGTTTAATAACGTCCTCCGAGTTAATCCAGCTAACAAATTCTTCCATAAGATTGTTAATATCTTCAAGGCATTTAGGTGGGGTGTAAATACCACCATGCTCAGGATCGCCAACCTTTACAATTTGATTTCGATATTTCCCAGGGAGATTAATGTCATACTCGATATTGTCCGTAATAACAGCATGTGCTTTCTTAATAAGACCTTCGTTGATTGCTGGGCGGAAATCCTGGGGATTTGTCACTTTAGATTGCTTTATAAAATCATATGCATCTTTGAGATTCTTTATTTCCTGTTCAGCCCTTTGCGGGAACTTTGACGAGGTCTGTTCAGATATAATTTCTGCAACATTTTCTTCATTTAAGGGATTACCTTCTATTGCGGCGGTTCCAAAAATTGATCGACGGATAAGCTCCTGTTCCAAACCAGTTGCCAACTCCGGCAAAATCGGCAAATCCTTTACAGTTTCATAAAGAACCCTTGATTCTGTACGTAAAGGCTGTAATTCTCTTAAAGAGAATTTTCGACTAAATGCAAAATTTCCCGATTTATAGGTTAAAATTTTTTTTACATACATTTGGCTTCTTTTTTGTCATATTGTTTTGTTATTAATTCGATAAGTTAATTAATATAAAGATAATTAATTGTCAATAAAAATGTCTACCTAAATAGCACTTTTTATCCCTAGACCAGCGGTCCACGATAACAAATCTATTATAGAAAAAACTGAACACACCAGACAACCTTAACTTTGAGGCTGCCATGGCGTGAAAATGAAAACCCCTTTTCTTTTCAGAAAAGATGTGGGGTTTTTTCTTTCGATAAGAAGGATCGAATTTATTTCGGATTCGAGATTATAGTAAGTCAAAAAAACGAAGAAGGCTGAGATAAATTAATCAATGATCAAGGTTTGACCCCCAATCACTAACCCTTCCCTCACCAGAGTTGGCCCCAAAAGACCTTTCCTTTGACGAAAAAATAGAAAAGATTCAACGCTACCTCCCCAAAGGCCTGACTGAAAAGATTCTGTCCCAAAGGGATAAGATCGAAGGTGAGCGCAAACAAGTCACGGTGATGTTTTGCGACATGGAGGGGGTAGACCCATAATTTCGTCTTTCTAAGAGATGGCCAATTTGATATCATAATGCATTTATGCGATGTGATATGCTTGACATCTGGCAAGATAAGACAACTGAATATCCGATACATTTTATGACATTTTACCACAATTTTGAAAAACCTGTCGTGTAGCGATTGATACATGCTGTTCAGCCTGCGCCGCCAGAAAATGACCACATCAAGGTCCATCAGAAAATTTTCGCAGGAAGATTTGAATAGGTCTTTAATCCTGAAAAGTTGTAAAAGGAGGCAAACCGAAGCATCGATAGGGGTGAGATGAAATTGTAAAAGGTATCATCAATCTGAAATAGGTTTTGGGGATTGCAATGAGTCTAAAAGATGAATTCAAAAAAATGGTCACAGAGTTAGCGACAAAATTTACGCTTCCGCCAATATCGAACATTTTCTTTCCGCCTTTCTATAAAGACGGCCAACCAAAGGATGCCCAGTTTATGGCCATCTGTCTGGAAAGCGGGGCGGCCGGCGTCAGCTTTGTTCTCCTGCCTGATGAAAAAATGGAAGAATACATTTCGTTACACCCGTCGGATTTTATCGAGAAAAATCCGCGCGGATTTGCGCTTCAATTCGGCCATGACGATCCACTTAAAGAGATGATCAGTCTGGCGGCCATAAATGCCATTTGTCAGCATGTAATGAGGGAGACCAATTTCGCGGTTGATCATGCGGCCGATTCATTGGGACTGTTGTCGGTCTCCGCGGGAGACAGGATCGGCATGGTCGGGTTGTTCTCCGGTCTGATTAAGACCATCAAGAAAGCCAACGCAGAACTGGTAGTCATTGAAAAAAACGAACAGTTGATTAAAAAATTTCCTGATCTGCCAATTACCCTGGATGCGACGAAATTGAGCACATGCAATAAGATCCTATGCACCAGTACAACCATATTGAACAATTCACTGGATGAGATTCTTACCCACTGTTCACCAGATGCATTTGTCTCAATTATCGGTCCTACGGCAGGATATTTCCCGGACCCACTTTTTGCTCGCGGTGTAGATGTTGTGGGTGGAAGGATAGTAAAGGACGGAGAATTGTTTTTGCACCTGCTGGCAGAAAGAAAACGCTGGGGAGACGCTACAGCAAGAACCTATTTTCAGAAGGAAACCTACGCCGGTATAATTTATTAAATCATACAAGGAGGAAGCGAATGGCCAAGGTCATCTATGAAAAACGAGGTAAAATTGCCTATGTAACCCTTAATCGACCGGAAGCAATGAATGCGATCGATCTGGAAATGCATGAATTATTATGGAAGACCTGGAAAGATTTTCGTGACGATGATGCCCTTGAACTGGCAATTGTTACCGGTGCGGGCGATGAAGCTTTTTGTGCCGGAGCAGATCTCAAAACCCATGCTCCTTACTGGCTCAAACAGTCCGATGGGCTTTTCCCGCGTAAAAAAATTCAAGACGGCTTCGGCGGTATCACTCGTGGTCTTCACCGTATCTATAAACCCATTATTGCTGCCGTCAACGGATGGGCCTTGGCGGGTGGTCTTGAGACAGCCTTGGCATGTGACATCCGTATCGCCTCAGAAAAAGCCCAGTTTGGATCATTTGAAGCCCGACGTGGCTATCACCATGGTGACGGCGGAATCGTCCGTCTCGTCAATATCTGTGGTGCAGGTGTGGCCCTGGAAATGTTGTTGACCGCAGAGCCCATCGACGCTCAAAGAGCCTTGCGGGCCAACATGGTTTCCAAAGTCGTGTCGCATGAAACCTTGATGGAAGAAACTGAAAAAATGGCTGCGAAAATCCTGCGCAACGATTTTTGGGCCATTCAATCGGCGAAGGAGACTATTTTAAACGTCATCGGGCGCCCGTTGGACGACCAGCTGGCCTACGAAGCCATCACCGGCTACAGCGGGACGGCCAACCCGCGCGTCCCTGAATTGTTGAAAGCGTTTGCCGATAAAACCGATAAGGGACGTGTTGGCAAACATAAAACAGAACTTTAATAATGTTTGACCTCAGCGGGAAAGTAGCCGTGGTAGCCGGTGATGCCAGCGGAATTTGATATCCCAATGCAATTATGAAAAATGATAGGTTTGGAATCTGGCAAGATAACACAGGTTTTGAAAAGACCCTCGTTTAGACTGGGAGGAACGAGGCGATACTTGGGGGGCAATAGACATCTTAGGAAAATATCAGAGTCTCTGAAACAGTGGCTCCGAGAAAAATACGATTTAGACGCTCAACCCCTACCAT
>CAZHAH010000167.1:0-13299 GCA_964530095.1 uncultured Desulfobacteraceae bacterium
GAGCAGAAGAATAATCCAAATTGGTGACGCGCGTCACCAGTGTAGTATCGAGGTTGTTGGCAATAGTTACATGGTGGGTAATCCAGGAATGATCCTTATTGAAATATTCCCCAGCCTTTCGGTGCGACCAGCCTTTTTCTTCTATCAAGAGTTTTATTCTTTCAGCCAGCTCTAAAACGGTAAGCCTTTTTCCATGGGTGGTGTTGAGTTTGGCTGCAAGGGCCAGGGCGCCCTCTTCAGCAATATCCATGATTTCTGCTTCAATCTCTTCATCACCCCGCCTTTTGGCTGCTTCAAAGCGGTGAAATCCGTCTATCAAAATCATTTCCTTGGTAACGATCAGGGCAGGCCAATGATCGGAATTCATTAATTCATCAATATAATCCGAATCGAGTTCAAATCGAGGGTTTATGTGGCGTTTCACCTGAATATCTGTTAGCGTGACTTTCACTTTAAAGAAGCTCTATTCTTACGGAGGAAGCCTTTTCGATCAGCTTCTGAACCTCGACCGGGATATAAATCTCGCCGTTGCTGGTGACTGCCAGCCTGGATCGATAGCGCTCCCCAGAGTCTTTGTTCGTGATCTCCACAGGAATCCTGGTTCCATCTTCTATCCTTACCCCCAAGTCCTTGGCCTTCTCGACCAGATCCTCCGGAATGTCCAGTTTCTCTAAATAGGTCCTCTCCTTAGCTGAAAATTCCCATTCTAAAAGCATCTTCCCACCTCCTTTGATGTTAAACTGTTAAGACCTCTATTGCTTCAAAATAATTGGAATTTGCTTTTTGTGAAGGCCAGTATGGCAAAAGGGCGATTGTATGTCAACGATTAAATCGGTACAATATGTTGTATAGGCCGAAATGGTGTCGTTATGGTAATCTTCAACGGCTGACTATAAATCGGAAAAACCGAGGTGATGCGGTTCTATCGTTTGAAAAATTGGGATTTTCAGTCAAATTTGATGTTTTAGTGCTCAGAAAGCGAGGTGCAAAAGAAGCTTCTGATCAGCGGATACTGGGCGACGGTGATTTTGTCCAAGATGTGATATCGGGTCTTGACGAACTGGTAAAAAAGAATCTGCGGCTTTCTGGTCAGCGGCCGGACATCAATGCCATTTCTTTTCTTTTGATTGTCGGCACATCCCTGGCGGCCCTGGTAAATTTGTATTTTGGCAAAAAAATGGATTAGCGGCCTGATCTTAAGGGGCTGCCCATACAGGGCTTTCGGCAATCCCTTGTTAATATTGACAAACATCAACGTTGTTGACTCTTGGGTGTTGTTTATGTATAAAATAGCGTCCTCCCTTCGTGTGTAACAGCCATCTATGACGAGAAAAAATATCGGGAGATACAAATGAAGCGCTTACGGATTCGCTTGGTACTTTCCTTGATTTTGATCGTGTCAATCCTCACTCCATCAGCTTTTGTTCCCGCAAATTGGAGTAACTGAAAATGAAAAAAGCTTCTTTGATACTGCCTTTTTTATTAGTGGCAATCCTTTCTGCTTCGAATTTGCATGCCGAAGATCCGTTCAAGAACATGGATCAGGATTTTGACTCACAGATGCAAGAGCTTGATAAAAAATTCGAGGAACAATCGCAATGGATGGATCAACAGTGGGAAGCCGCCGGAAAACAGCAAGAGGCGATGTGGGCGCAGTTTGAGGCTGAGGTGAAAAGAAAGTGGGAAATGTTTGTTCACTCCACTAAAAAGGACTGGGTGGATTACAGTGAAGACAAGGATTCCCGCAGCAAGGTCGATTTTAAAAGAGGAAAAATTGAAATCGAAGTAATCGTACCGGAAGATGATCCGCAACCTATGCAGAAAGCAAAAGAAAAAATCCAAAAGCAGGCTGAAACGGTGTTTAACAAAAAGGATACGAAACAAAAACGAATTTTAGAAAAACAAATCGTTGATAAAAAAGGAAGCAAAGTTGTTCCCAAGGATTTAAAAAAATACCTCAAAAAGGAAGTCCTTCCCAAAGTAAAACCTGCCCCCAAGCCTTTTAAATCCAGAGATGGAGTCAAAAGAAGAAAATATTCCGTGACGATTAATATGGTACCGGAGCATCTGCGCATCAGGGCTGAAAAATACCTGCCGGTTGTTCGGAAAAATGCCAAGCGCTTTCACATAAAACCACAACTGATCTTAGCGGTCATCCACACCGAATCCTACTTCAATCCCAAGGCTGTTTCCAGTAGCAAAGCGATCGGCATTATGCAGATTATACCCCGCTACGCCGGTCGTGAAGCCTATAGCGCCATTTATGGAGTTGATAAACTCCTTTCGTGGGAATATCTTTTCATTCCGGGAAATAACATTGAACTCGGGACCAAATACCTCTCTCTTTTGCGATACAAGCATTTTCAAGATGTGCCGGGAGAGCTGAAAAACCGTTATGTGTCTATCGGCGGTTATAATTGGGGCCCCACGGTTATGCGCAAAAAAATCGTAAGCCGCTACCCGATAGCGCAAATGAGTGATGACGAAGTGTTCAGCCTCTTACGGCAAAAAACGCCGGAAGAAACTCGCAACTATATCGAACGGGTCTCAGATCGGATGCCGTTGTACGACGGGTTATTCTAACGGTTATGATGCATTTTTTCAGCCAGTAGGATTTGAGGCAAGCATGAAACGAAAAATCAGTTACTTTCTGATCCTGATCTGCTCTTATTTCCTGTTGGGAACGGTGTCTTTAGAGGCACAAGAAGGGGTAAAGATCGATTCCGAAAAGCAAAATTGGATTTACGTCCTCAAAGACCAATGCGATGCTTCGAATGGTCAATGGGTGGTGACTACTGGAGAAGCCGTGCTGGCGCATGTCACCAGAGAACGCGCCGATCAGATGGCACTAAACCGGGCCCGAATTCGGGGAATCGAGCAAATATGTGGCATTCAAATACAGGAATCAGCCCTTGTCCGCGATTCAGTTTTTGCAGGTGCATATCTTGCCAGCCAAAGTGAAGGCTTTGTCATCGCCGAAAAGGTGTTGGGCAGGGACTATCCCAAACAGGCACAATCATCAGGTGAGGCACCCGTACTGATGGCTAAAGTTCGATTGGAAACCTGCGTAGCTTGTCAGAATACAGGTCGAGATCCTAAATTTAAAATGAAAGCTGAATTGAACAAAACCGTCTTTGTTACGGGTGAAAAGGCCAAGATATCCATTCAATCAAATCAAGATTGCTTCGTATATATATTCAACATCATGGCCGATAATCTTGTGCGTAGCTATGTTCCATCTCGATTAGTACCAAAGGTGCAAATAGAACCGGGTGAAGAATTCCTTTTCCCGGGAAGGGACCTTGAACTTGAAATGCACACCTTACCGGATCATGCCATCGATCACGAAGCCTTCATGGTAATTGCGACTAAAAACCAGGATGATTTTGCTTTTCTTTTTCAAAATGGTCAAGATGTCCCTTTGACCGATTTTTTACGCGAGCTTGTTTCAATCCCTATATCGCAGAGGGTTGAGACTTTTTTGGTTTATGAGATCAGAAAATAAACAGAATCAGCTTTAAAAGTGAAAGGAGTACAGAAAATGAAAAGAGGAATGATTTGGGAGACAGGGTTCATTTTTTTATTGATACTCAATACTTCCGCTGTGGTGATGGGTCAGGACGAACCGCCCGAGTGGGTGCAAAAGATGCAAACTACACAAGAGGGGCCATTAATCCAAAAGATTGTAACCGAGGGTTCGATAGCGTTGGTTAATTGGATTCATGGTTATATCGAGGTCGCTGGTGAAGGCTCGTCAAAGAAAACCGGGCATACGGCACAACAAATTCTTAACGCCAAAGATGCTGCCCGGACAATGGCTTACGCCAAACTTGCTGAGACCGTTAACGGCGTCATCGTAAGGGGGGCAAGCAATGTAAGAGATTCTTTATTAGAAGGGCAGATCGCCCAGCGGCTCTTAAAGGATACGTTGATCAAGAATGCAGTACCTTTGAAGGAAGGGTATCGGACCTTGGCGGATGGTACAATTATCGGTATCGTTAAGCTGGGTTACTTTTTAAACGGTCAACAGGGGCTGTCCAAATTTTTAGCGAATAAACAAGTTCATAAAGCTGCAACCGAGGGTCAAAAAAAGTTTACACCCAACCAGCAAAAAAAGTCTGAAAAGCCATTTACAGGGTTAATCGTCGATGCGGGTGGCATTGGGGGGAAACCGGCTATGTATCCTCATATACTGGCAAAAGGAAGCAATCGAGTGGTTTACAGTGCCGATTTGGTCAGCGATCAGTCGGTAGTCGTAAACGGTGCCGCCAGGTATGCCCGCAGTGTTGCCGCGGCAAAGAATATCAAGGATGAAAACGGCGCTTTCATATTTGGCGAAAATCCAATGGTAGTAAAAGGGGTTGGGGTTTCAGACCGCTCTTCGATTGCCATCTCTATCGACGATGCTTCAAAAGTCTTTAATGCCGATCTTAAGGATCGATTTTTGCAGGCAGGAAAAGTAGCCATCGTCTTGAATTAAAACGTAAACATGACAGATTTAGATGAATTCAGAATTTTAACTTAGCACAAATATCGCTTACATGAGATTGAAAAGGAAAAATTTAGTAGCGATCCTTCTTATCGTTTCGATTACTTCGATCTGGTTGCCAAATTCAGCATCAGCCTATGTACCGGACAATCTGGATTTCGTGCCGATGGAAGAAAAAGTGGTGGAACAAAAACCTCCACAGGTGGATGGCAAAAAAATCCGAAACAGATTGGGGATAGAGTTCGTTTACATACAGGCTGGCACCTTTATGATGGGCAGTGCTATCAGTCCCTCGGAGGTTGAAAAAAGATATGGTGGGAAAGCAAAATGGTACAAAGACGAGCATCCACAGCACCGGGTAACATTGGCGACTGGGTTTTACATGCAGGCGACCGAGGTTACCCAGCGCCAATGGAAGGCGGTGATGGGGAATAATCCATCTCGTTTTAAAGGTGATGATCAGCCGGTGGAGAAGGTTTCATGGGACGATATTCAGGAGTTTATCCGCAAACTGAACCGGACGGAAAGCGGGAATAGGTATCGCCTACCGACCGAGGCCGAGTGGGAGTATGCGGCTCGAGCGGGGAGTACAACAAGATATAGCTGGGGAAATAATGATGATTGCAGCAAAAGCGGAGACGGGTTGAGGCGGTGAGAGCAAAGCGAAGCTGTGAGACACCGGATCAAACTGTCGGAGCGGCAACGCAAATTAGCACTGAATAAGTTTGCAGGAAAAGGGGAAGGGGCGTAAGCCCCTCGCGATTGTTAGATAATTAATGTTGTGCAACTCTTTTGGTTTCGTAAAAAGACCCCTCACCCGTCATTGCGAGCACGGCGAAGCAATCTCGTTGTTAATAACTGGTTGAAATCAGCAGCGTGCCTCACATTTTTAAGCCTCTTTTCAAATAGAGAAGGAGGGGTTGAGTGAATGCATTTAGCTACATAATAAAAATGGGCGCTATTGGCTGGTTTGCTATGCAGCTATTATTGGGCTGTGTTTCAACCGGCAAAGTTTCCAAGCCACAAATGCCGCTTCTTGATGACCAGATTGACCAATTTGAGGTCTCTTTGGTGTTGAAAAAAGACCCGCCTAAAAAGGTGGCGATCCTCCCGTTTGAAAACCTGACGGATAAAAGAGAAGCTTTTGAAATCGTTCGCAGAAGCTTTTACAACCATTTTGCCTCAAAAAAATACCAAGATGCTGAATTGCACCAGGTGGATTATCTACTTAGAAAAAATGGACTTTATGCAAATCAATCTTTTTTAAAAGCTGCGCCTGCAGAATTGGGAAAGCTTTTAGGTGTCGACGGCTTGATCTATGGCAGAATCACCGGATTTGACAGGGTATTCCTGGGTGCCTACTCGCAAGTGGCGGTGGAGCTTGAAGCCAAAATGATTTGGGTGCCAGACAGTAGTGTGCTCTGGAGAGCCAAGCATCGGGCGACGAAGCACGCAGGCGGTGTTCCCATCGATCCGATTGGGATGATCCCATTGGTCATCCGGGCGGCTTTGAATCTAAGAGAAATCGAGCTTTTGAGAACCGCTGAAGATCTGTCCCGTTTGATGATGGCGACCTTACCGGAACCAGCCATCGGAAAAGTCCTTCAGGCGCCCGCGATTAAGCTATTCGCACACGACTCACAGGGAGAGTGGAAAAAAGCCGGCGAAACCATCCGTGTCGCACTGGTAGGGGATTCCGGTCTGCTGGCGACCTTCGATGTCGCCCATCGGAGGGCGGGAATCCCCATGCAAGAAGAAAGTCCGGGCGTCTACTCCGGCTACTATAAGATTCTCCCGGGGGATGATGTGACAAAGGGTATGGTGGTCGGCCATCTGGCCGATGGGCAGGGAAACCAGACAGATTGGGTGGATCCGTTTAACCTTATCAATATCGACACCATACCACCAGCGAAACCTCACGCGCTTGAAGCGATTGGAAGACATCAACTTATCCTGTTAAGCTGGTCTCATGCACAAGATGAAGATGTACACAAATATCAGATTCTTCGAAGCGAATCCCCTAAAACCGGTTACGTTGAAATTGAGCGCACCGAACACCGTACATACCATGACCGAAACTTGGTCAATGGTACCTCATACTATTACAAGATATCAGCGATGGACCCAGCGGGCAACGAAAGTGAACCGACAACGTATGTCCGCCGTATGCCGTTAAAGCCGGGGCCGACCGAAGTGGGCGGACCCATCGGAATCGACATGGTCTGGTATGCCGGATCAAGCCCCTATATTTTAAAAAATACAGTTGTTGTGTTGAACGGCGCTGTACTGACCATTGAGCCGGGGGGTGTGGTTCAATCCGCCGGTCCCGGAATTGTTGTGAAGGGACGTTTATTGGCCCAGGGAAAGAAGGATAACCTCATTCAATTTGTGGGGATTACGGGGAAAAATCAAAGCGCGATTTGGAACGGTATTACGTTTGACAATACACACGACACAGACAGCAAAGTGACGTTCTGTAAAATCAAACATGCAAAAGCAGCCTTAACGGCAATCTCCTCTTCGCCTGAGATTGCGGACAATATTATTACCCAAAACGAAACGGGAATTTTTATTCAAGAGTTTGCCAAACCACACATCAAGCGAAACACGATTATAGATAACCGCGGCGCTGGTATCCAATGTGAACGCTCCGATCCATCGATTATGGAAAACCACATTGCAGACAATGATGGCAATGGAATCTTGTGTCGCAACGCCGAACCTGTCATCCAATATAACAATTTTGTTAACAATGGCCCGTTTGCGCTTTTATTTGAAAGTGATGCGAACGTAAAATTGGCAGCCCTGGATAATTGGTGGGGATCGAAGGATACCGACGCGATTAAGGATGTGATCAAAGGCAATATCAATTATAAAAATATATTGGATGCCCCTTACCCCGAGGGTAAATCGATAACGGCAATACCTGAATTAAGCGAAACACAGGTTGCGCAATTAACGGAAGCAGCCCTAAAGAACATGAAAAAAGGCAATCCAGAGGGCGCCGTTAATAAGCTGCAACAGATTATTAAGGCGCAGCCGAAAAACCATAAAATCTGGTATCTGTTGGGAACCCTCTTTTCTCGTTCCGGAAATAAGCCAGAAGCCATCAAGCACTTTGAGCGGGCTATTGAAATTGATCCCAAGAAGATTGCCTACCATCTCAACCTGGGCATTGCCTCTCAGGAAACCAATCCGGGCAAGGCGATGGCAGCATGGCGTAAAGTATTGGAGATCGATCCGGATAATGAGCAGGCGAAAACATTTCTGGAAATCTATGCGGAGAGCCCGGCCCAATGATGGAGAGGCCGTGCCATTTCCTGAACGCAAGCTATATAAATATGGCAAAAAATCAAATAGCATATGGGAGGTCGCCATGAGATTCAGAAACCAAATTTCTATTTTGTTGGTAGGATTCATGTTGATGATGGTGGTGGTGCCAAATAATCTCTGGGCGGATGATGCTGATTGTGTGGTGGCACGTGAAATCGCGGGCGCAGCGGCAAAGAAGTTTAAAAGCGATAAAAAAGAAGAAGGCCTCAAATTATTGATCATGGCCCACGAGTATTGCCCAAAAGAGCCAATCATCTCTTATAACCTTGGCTTGGCCTACTATCAATACGGTAATTTAAAAGAAGCTGAAAAATACCTTAAATTGGCCGTAGAGAAAAACATGAATCAAGCAGAATGGTTGAACCTTCTAGCTTGGGTGATGCTCGAAAACAAGTCCAATAGGTCCCGGGCACTTGAATTTACACTTAAGGCAGAGAAACTAAATCCAAAATCTCCTGCTATCAGAGACACCCTATTGCGGGCCTATCTTGAACAGGGGATGCTATATGAGGCAGTTGTTTCGGGACATAAAGCCCTAAAAAGATGGCCCCAAGATAAAAAAATCGCTTTTAGATACAGGGTGGCTATCGATGCTTACATCAGTTTCTATTTAAAGAAAACGGAAGCAGGCCAACATAATGAAGCAATCGTCGGATTAAAAAAGATCGATTTCAGCCCCGAGATAGTCAATGCGCGATGTTGGGCTTTATATGCTTCAGGCCAAACCGAAGAAGCCCTATACGCGGCCCGAACGGCGAAAAAAACGTTTGCAGGTGCAAAGGCAATCAGGGGCACTTTTGATCAGATAATGGATAGATATCTTCAGGACAGATATCAACTATTCAAGGATGGACAACGAGCCCCCGCCTTTAAATCCGTAAAATCGATGCTTCAAAAATATCCAGGTTCTGAAGGGCTGAAGGAGGCATTTGAAAAAATGCTTGCTGTATTTGTCGGTGAGGCCGAGATAATTGATGTTCCGCCACCAAAAGAGCCGCCCAAATTTCCGGAGCCGGCTTCAGGAGAAGGAGCTCAAATTCTGGCTGGGATCCAGTCTGGAAAAGGGACACAAATTACATCAGACGACTTGCAGGTGGATGTGGATGTGAACATCCCGCAGGGAAGAACAAAAAGGCCACACAGTATCGCGGTTATCATTGGTAACCGTTACTATGCCAAGTATGGCAATCAAATCCCGGATGTCACATTCGCTCACAGAGACGCTGCCTATATGAAGGAATACGTTCTAAAGGTCTTGAGATATATCGGTAAAAATAATATCATTTTTGAAAAAGACGTAACATACGGTAAAATGGCGCGCATATTTGGGACGAAAGGTGACCACAAGGGGAAGTTGTATAACTTCGTAAAAAAAGGGAAATCTGAGGTTTTCATTTATTATTCCGGCCATGGGGCGCCGGATGCACAAGGGAAGGGCGCGTTTTTGATGCCGGTTGATGCAGATGCGCAGTACATCGCTAAGAGCGGATATGCCATGGACACCTTCTATGAAAATTTGTCACAGATTCCAGCCAAGCGGATTACCGTGATTGTGGATACCTGCTTTTCAGGGAATTCAGATGGCGGTATGCTGCTTAAGAATATCAGCCCGGGTATCCTCAAAGCAGCGACACCTGCAAAAAGCTTGAAAAACGGTATCGTCTTTTCCAGTACGGGTAAAGGGGAGGTCAGTCATTGGTTTCCTGAAAAGCGGCATAGCCTTTTTACCTATTTTTTCATGAAGGGTTTACAGGGTGAGGCGGATAAAAATAAAAACAAGCGCATAACCGTGGCGGAGATGAAGGCTTTTTTGCTCGATAATGTTCCCTATGAGGCGAGGCGACTTTGTGGAAGAGAGCAGACGCCGGTGGTGATTGCAGATAGCGAAAATTGGGAAATTGCTCGATTGAAATAGAAACGAATTAACAGGCTTGTACATAAAATGAGGATAAGAAGATCAAGGCTTAAAGAAAGCTTTGTATTCAAAGTCGTTTTTATGTGTTTGGCTGCCTTAGCATGGGTCCAAGGCGCTACTTTGGCATATGTTCCCGATAATCTGGATTTCGTGCCGATGGAGGAAGCCGTATGGCGCGAGCCTATAACCGGCATGGAGTTTGTGAGGGTGGCTGGTGACTGTTTTCAGATGGGAAGCCCATCGGGTGAGTCCGGCCGGTATAAAGATGAAGGACCGGTGCATGAAGTCTGTGTGGACGGATTCTGGATGGGGAAATACGAGGTGACCAACGCACAGTATCGCAGATTCAAATCCGGCCACAACAGCAAAGATTACGCGGGTAATTCCCTCAATGGCAATAACCAGCCGGCAGTGTATGTGAGCTGGGACGATGCCAAAGCCTTTGCCGGCTGGCTGAACCGTCAAAATGGCGGGCGATATAAATTCAAACTGCCGACCGAGGCCGAGTGGGAGTATGCCGCGCGAGCAGGAACAAGCACGGCAAGATATTGGGGGGATGATCCGGATGATGCATGTGGTTATGCAAATGTCCATGACCAGACATCAAAACGAATTAACAAATTTAGTTGGAAGCATCACAGTTGTGATGATGGGTACGCAGCGACTGCACCGGTGGGGCGTTTTAAACCAAATGCATTTGGTCTTTACGACATGCTGGGCAATGTCTGGGAGTGGTGTGAAGATATATATGATAAAGGCGCCTATGGTAAACACAATAGGAGCAACCCTGTTATTACAAGTGGCGGCTCGGGCCGGGTCATTCGCGGTGGCAGTTGGAGCGGCGGACCGAGGGACGTTCGGTCAGCCGATCGCGACGGGGCCGATCCTGGCGGCCGCATCGTCAACCTGGGCTTTCGCCTCCTGAGGACGAATTAGGTTTTGGATTTTTACCTTTTTATTTTTTGCAGGAAAAGCGGAGACGGGTTGAGGAGGTGAGAGCAAAGCGAAGCTGTGAAACACCGGAGCAACCTGTCGGAGCGGCAATGCAAATTAGCAATGAATAAGTTTGCGGGGAAAAGGGGTCCAGGGGCGAAGCCCCTGGTTGTGACAAAATCGAATTTTAGCATATATGGAAAGAAAATAGCGCGTCTATAGCTCCATATATGCGGCTGGGAAACCATCATATATGGTCACAAATGTCCGTACGAATTTTCACTATACCGTTTGATCCGGAAAAAGGAATCTTTTTTGATGAAGATTTCTCCAGATTTTTACTAAACAAAAACGTAAAGAACCTTAAACCCGAGTTTTTCCAACTAAACGGCAGGGCCTACTGGACGGTATTTGTTGAGTATGAAACCGTTTTAAATCCTGAAAAAGCAGAGGACGGTCTGGATGAATCCCAAAGACTTTTGATGAAGCGGTTAAGGCAATGGCGCAAGGAAAAGGGGGAACAGGAAGGAATACCCGTATTTATTATCGCAACCAACAAACAGCTTGTGGATATTATCCATCGAGCGCCGAACAGTTTGGAAACGCTTCGTGAGGTCAATGGATTCGGGAAGAAAAAGGTTGAACGGCATGGGAAAGATGTCATTGAAATCATCAAAGCGTTTTATGAAAAAAAACCTGCCAGCTTTAAAAAGGCTAAAAAGGCTGAGAGTAACCAAACCAAAACAGACCCTAATATTGAAACATAGATGATCGACGACTATCCGTTATTTGTCCATTGGTACAAAACCCTTGACTGGATTTTATCCGCCGTCGAGCGTTTCCCGAAACACGCCCGATTCTCGCTGGCATCCCGGATTGCCGATCTCGCCCTTGATACGGTTGAACATATCATCGAAGCCATATATGCGAAGGATCGCTCCCATATATTGGGTAAGATAAACCTATATATGGAAAAACAGCGCATACTGTTTCGCATTGCTCACGATAGGCAATACATTTCAACCAGACAATACGAATATATTGCAGGAGCGATTAATGAGGCCGGTAAAATGGTCGGCGGCTGGAAAAAGCAGATAAATGAAAAGAATCGGAAACCTCTTTCATCAAGTCACCGCATTTGAAAACCTGATGATTTCTTTTAAGCTGGCTTTAAAAGGCTGCGGCAACACAAAGCCCACCTGTCGTTTTTTCTATCACCTGGAATCCGAAATCCTATGTCTTCAGCAGGAATTGATAAACGGCACTTACCAGCCGGGTGCCTATCGATATTTTACCGTTTATGATCCCAAAAAAAGAACCATCGCGGTGGCGCCTTTCCGGGACCGGGTTGTCCATCATGCGATTGTGCGCATTCTGGCCTCGATTTATGAGCGTACTTTTATTTATGACTCATATGCCACAAGGCCCAATAAAGGAACCCATGTGGCCTTAGAGCGTGTCCAGAAGTTTATCCGCCGCTGGCCCTGGTACTTTAAGGCCGATATAGAAAAGTATTTTGACAGTGTCGATCACGATATCCTGATGGGCACTATCAAACGTAAAATCAAGGATCGCGACCTCCTGTGGCTACTGGATCGGATCATCCGCAATACGGCTATCCCCGGACAGGGGATACCCATCGGCAACCTGACAAGCCAGTTTCTGGCCAATGTGTACATGGACCCCTTTGACCATTATCTCAAGGATCATCTCGGCGTAAGAGGATATTTACGCTATATGGACGATTTTGTTCTTTTTGCAGAGACAAAGGCAGCGCTGTTAAAGCTACGCGAATCCATTGAAGTATTTTTATCCGGTCATCTATCGCTTTTAATGAAGGAGACTTCGACCTTTATCCAGCGATCCGGTCATGGCCTAAGCTTTTTGGGGATGCGGATCTTTCCAGGTATCATCCGTGTGAAAGCCGAGAATCGCCGCAGGAGCCTAAAACGAATCGAAAGGAAAATAGCGGATTGGGAGATGGGATGCACCCATGAAGATCGAATTGTACAAAGCGTTGTGAGCATTATCGGGCATCTGCGCTATTTTTGCCCGCATATGCAAATGCCTTTGGGAATCGGGACGTAGCAAGGCGGCTCGAACCGGGTCATTCGCGGTGGCAGTTGGAACAACAAACCGAGGAACGTTCGGTCAGCCAATCGCAACAGGAACAATCCTGACAACCGCAACAACAACCTGGGCTTTCGCCTCCTGAGCACAGGGGGACGGCTGAATCCGGTTCCGTTACGGCGGGCCGAAGCGTCCATCCCCTGTCCAGTCTCGATTTCCGGCATCCTGCATCAATGCAGGATAAAACAGGGCGGATCGTCCCGGGATTGGTAGGCCAAGTGCTTTGGTTCGAACATGCCGGGACGATCATATTCCCTTCACGAAAAACTGGTACTTAAATAGTTCTGCCCTTTACTCAGCAACCTATAACCAGATGCTGAATTTTACGATTACATTCACTGATCCAGTGTTAAACAGGCGATAAAAGAAAAATTTCAGCGGGAGGTAATTGTGGAAAAGGATTTTCATTATTATGGAACCTATGGATTGGCCAATAAGGCGGGATTCAGCAACGACGATTCAGATATCATTGCCTATGCCTCTCAGTATGTAGATGACA
>CAZHAH010000168.1:0-13204 GCA_964530095.1 uncultured Desulfobacteraceae bacterium
TTGACATGCTGCCAAATGATTGAAAGAAATGTTTGCTTTCGCCACAGCCGCCAAATCATTTATCATCTATAACACGATCAATCCCTAATTTATCCTAAACAATTCTTCCAAGTCCCTATCATGACCTTTTGCCGGTAATCGTCTGCCTGTTTTCATTCATCTCTACAACCTCATGTTTTCATTCTACCACTCAACTTTTAGGATCTTTTCCAAAGCAGGCAACGTTTGGGGAGAATTCAAAATATCGACCAGAGATATCCCTGTCATGGGGAATGGGCAGTAAGATGCATTTTTTTAAAATCAGGTTTTGCAAATTTTTTTATTGACATCATCATAATACCATGTGGTATATACAATGCCACATTGTGGCATGTTGATTATTAATGTCTACGCGTGGGAAAAATTATTGCATGGACTAAATCCTGCGGCATCTCTGTCCGTGGTTCGTGAACCGCAATAGCGAGCGCATTCCTCGTTGCTTATCGCAGCGAAGCGCTTCAATCGGCCTGTTTTTTTTTCCGTTAATCAAAATCGGCAGCTTAATCACCAAAAAGAGGCTGCAAATGAGCCAAAATCCCAGAAACCATAAAACATGTTTGGCCTGATAATGGAAGCTGATCAGGAGATGGGAGTTGGAATCTAATCTGAAAGGAGGTGAAGAGATTATGGCTAAAATAGGATTGCTGCTCACGGAAGGACCGTGGCAAACCGAAAATTACAAGGTGTTTACTAAATTGGCTAGCGCAGCAATGGATAAAGGGCACGAGGTTCAGGCATTCTGGTATCTTGATGGCGTTTACAATCCCATCAAGCATCAACAATTTCCGGGCACGGAAGAGGAAAACCTACCGGTCTCCGGCATGAAAGTAGTGGTTGCAAAGGGCGCCAAAATTGTTGCCTGCGGTATTTGCGTCAATGGTCGTGGTTTGGAAGGTGGCAAAGAGTTCATCGAAGGAGTCTCGGTTGGCGGGCTGCCTGACTTTGCTGAGCTTATGGGTGAAGTTGACACACTCGTAACCCTATAAGGCTCAGAAGACTGGTTACAGATAATGAAGTAAAGCTAAATTCTGATATCTGGGATCTGACTCCTGAAATTTGATTTAAAGGAGGTGAAAGGGCAAATGGCTACAAGAAAATTGCTTTATCATTTTGATCGAGCTCCCTATGGTACGGTTTTTTATACCGAAGGGTGGCGGGCGGCCGTTGGGGCAATCGCCGGGATTGATGAACACGAGGTCACCTTGCTTTTGCAAAGCGACGGGGTCTATTACGGCCTAAAAGGTGCTGATCGTGCCGAAAACCAGGGTTATGAAATTTCTTTGAAAAAAGCAGGCACCCAGTTTTACGTGGTGCAGGAAGATCTTGAGGCAAGAGGTATTTCCCAGGATGAGTTGGCAGATGATATGACGGTTATCCCAAGGGCAGATACCTTTAAGCTTTATGAAGACGCTGACTTTAATTTAGATTGGTAAGCAGACGTCAAACAATTGGAGGTGAGAATATGGCTGTTTATCTAGTCGATAAACCCAATGGCGACCTCGCCGCTGAGGTAGCTAAATTGGATAATGATGCCAAAGTTGTCCTCATCAAGGATGGCGTTTACCTTGATCCCTCGACCATGCCGGGCAAAGTATATGCCATGGAGGATGACATTGAGGTGCGGGGATTAAAGGAAAAATTAACGGGAAAAGCCGAAAGCATTGACTACCCGCAATTGGTCGATCTGATCGTGGAAAATAAGGTCATAAATTTTGCATAAGCGTACGGGTTCGGTATCTGGTATTCGGTTGGATGACTTCTGAATACCGCATACCGACAACCTTAAACAGAATCCTTATGAACTTAACAGCTATCGGCGTTGTCGGCTTGTTTGGATTAGGAGGTAAAAAAAGAAAAATGGGTTTAGAAGATGGAAAAAGCAATAAAGTGATTGATATCTCCGGCAAAATTTGCCCCTATACCGTGATGGAAACAAGGGATAGCTTGAAAACCTTAGATCCGGGTCAGGTGCTTGAAGTTATAAGCGATTATAAGCCCGCCGCGACAGAATCAATCCCCAATTTTTGTCAAAAGAAGAAATATCCCATCGAAATAATCGATAATGCTGACGGCACCTATCGGCTTTTAATTAAAAAAGAAGAATAATGAAGTCCGGGATTCTGGTCAGCTGACATCCTGAATCGATGGGGATGAGTCTATCTGCTACGAGCCTACCTAAAAGCCTTCCCTTTTTGTCAGTTCAATGAATTCCGGCTGTGCGGTAATTCAACCGATGCTGATCCTAATAAGGAGTGTAATAAATGTTAGGTGAATATCCACTTTTCGATTCTTTTTGTGCAGCCGTATTTATGATTGGGACATTTATCCTCATGATGGGATTGATCAATAACCTCTATGTCTGGACCAAAGGGATAGATCGGGGGGTCACTGAAACCACGAAGGAGGTCGCGCGGATCATATTTAGCCGCAACATTAAAAAGGTTCTTGCTGCAATTCTTGACTCCTTTATTCATCCCAGACTTTTCAAGGAGGACATCCTGCGCGGGATCGCAATGGTCTCTATCATCTTCAGCTATATTGGAACCATCGTGGTAAATCATATCAAGGCTATCGGGATGCCGGAACTGCATGGTATCTCCAAACTTGGCATCCTTTTTTATGCTCCCTTTTCCGACTTCTATTTCCTGCGCACCGTAACGGAGGCGACCTTCGACTCTACCCAGGCATTATATGCCATCTTGAATGACGGCTTTGATTTTTTTATTTTTTTTGTTGGTTTAGGGATACTTGTCTGGCGTCGGTTCTTCAAGCGGGCATATCTATTCAGGATGAAATGGGCGGATGTCTTTGTGATTGCGGTTTTAGGCGGTTGGTTTGGGTTACGGTTTTTGGCCGAGGCGGTGACGATCCTTTCCTTCAACGTACCGGATTCGATAGCGAGCCACTGGTTTGTTGGGTTCGCAATTTCAAAGGTGATTGCTCCTTTAGGTCTTCATTGGCCTGACTTCTATATTATGACGTGGTCTTTGGCCGGGATCTTGCTGGCTACACTGGTTGGTTCAATCCCTTTTAATCGCAAGGTATGGCATATTGTGGCGGCACCCATTGCGATGATTGTCAATTCCCTATCGGAAGAGAAGCATGTCTACAGCAAACCAGAGGATATGATTCCTTTTACCAAGCGTCAACTGATTGAGATCGACGGTTGTGTTAAATGCGGTATCTGTGCGGAACATTGTGTGGTTTATCAACAGACTCAGAATGAGCATACCGTCTCAGGTGCCGTTATTTCATCCCACGGGAGAAGACTAAGACAAAAATTCGGCTTTTTCTCTTCGCTCATATACCACGATCCCCCCACCAAAAGTGTTCAGGAATTACAGGCGACACAGATTTATACCTGTACTTTGTGCGGGCGCTGCAAAGAGGTTTGTCCGGTTAAAATCAACACCAGGAGTCTGAGGGTCTCATTGCGTGAGGATGCGGTCCGCGAGAAAATTGCCCCCAAAGCGGTTAATACCGCCCTGGAGGCAGCTAAAAAAGAACACAATGTCCTGAAGTTTCCCAATGCCGACCGCATCATGTGGGCGGAGTTCCTGGATGATGTGCCCGAGGAGGCGTATTTAAATAAGGACAGAGCCGACATCGTCTACTTTGTGGGTTGTATGACCTCCTTTTCACCTGCGATCTCTTCGGTGGCCGAGGCCAATCTAAAATTTCTGTATCAGGCGGGCGAGGATTTTGCCCTATTAGGTGAGGATGAAAGTTGCTGCGGATTTCCGCTGATTGTGGCGGGCCTGTCCCAGGAATGGCAGTGGCTGAGGGATAAAAATGTGGCCACGATTAAGAACATGCAGGCCCGGCGGGTGGTTTTCAACTGTGCCTCCTGTTATCATACCTTTAAACATGAGTATCAGGAATTTCTTCCGGGGGTTGTGTTTCAACATAATACCGAATACCTGCACCAGTTGCTCAGCAGCGGGAAAGTCAAATTCAGGGGACTGGAGGCCAAGGTGGCTTACCATGACCCCTGCGATCTGGGACGGGGCTGTAATGTCTTTGAACCACCGCGCGAAGTCATCAAGGCCATTCCGGGAATAAAATACGTAGATCTCCCGTTGAACAGAAGATACAGCACTTGCTGCGGAGGCGGGGGCGACATGGAAATGATTGATGCCGATCTGGTCAACCAGATTGCAGAGAACTTGGTTGAGGAGTTTGAGAAGCTGGAATTGGATATTGTAACGACAGCCTGCGGTCAGTGTAAGCGAATGATATTGAATGCAATTAAAGCCAAAGGGGCTAAGGTTAAGGTCATGGATACGGTGGAACTGGTGCTGGCAGCGAGGATGGAATTTGAGACATCAGACAGATCAAAAGAGGGACACAACGATGTCGGATAGTCACGTAAATGTCACGAAGGAGGTTGAGGATGGCAAAGTTCAAAGATGTAGAGATGCCGGGGGAGCTTTACTATTTTAATACGGATAATCATGTTTGGTCCAGGATAGAAGGTCCAAATCAAGTTAGATGCGGGATAGATCAATTTGGCCAGAAGGCGGCCGGCACAGTCGCTTATATTAAGATGAAACCGGTAGGGGGTAAGTCGATCAAAGGACGCGCCTTGGGTACGATTGAAGCGGGTAAGTATATCGGCCCGGTTAGGGGACCGGTAAATGGCACTATAATAGAGGTCAATCAAGCTGTACTCGATGCCCCCACTTTGATTAACACGGATTCCTATGGGGAGGGCTGGATCGTGGTAATCGAGGCCGATAACCTGGAAGAAGATTTGAAAGACTTGATTCACGGTGAGGAAGATGTTCAGAAATGGCTTGCGGCCGATTATCAAAAGTATGAAGAAGAGGGCCTGTTTGCCGACAGCGAAGAGAAAAAATAAGGCCGCCATTAATGATCAGATTGCTCGATTTGAAAGATGTCTCTTATCTGCACTCTCAGACCATTTACCATAGCGTGGCCTATTGTACGACGGCGGACTCCGTTGGTACTATAATCCTGTTAAGACCACGAGAACCTTACGTTTGTGTTGGTTACCATCAATTACTGGAAAGAGAGGTAGACGTCGTCTACTGTAATCGGAAGGGAATTCCCGTTATCAGAAGGGAAGTGGGCGGAGGGACCGTATATTTAGATAAAAACCAGTTGTTCTTTCAATGTATATTTCCCAAGGATCGGGTTCCCCTAAGGATCGACAGCCTTTATAAAAAGTTTCTACAGCCTGCGGTGAATACGTATCGAATTCTGGGAGTAAAGGCCCACTACCAGCCGGTCAATGACATCCAGGTCGATGGGAAAAAGATATGCGGAACCGGTGCTGGAAGAATAGAGGAGGCTGCCGTTGTGGTGGGGAATATCATGTTCGATTTCGATTATAGGGAAATGTCTCGGGTACTGCAGGTTCCATCCGAAAAGTTTCGGGATACGGTCTATGACAGCATGCAGATATACGTGAGCAGCCTGCAGCGCGAGTTGGGTTATCTACCGGATATGGAAGAGGTAAAAAACATCCTGATAAAGGAATTTGAGGAAGTACTGGGGGTTACCTTTTTTGCCGGCGAATTAACACCTGATGAGCAGCGCATGCTGCAAGACATCGATAGGCGGTTCACCGATCCCGATTGGCTTTATGAAAAGGGCGGTAAGATCGATAAAGGCCTCAAAATAGCGACCGGCGTAAAGGTGATTGAATCCACGTTTCAAGCGCCGGGAGGGTTGGTCAGAATCATCATTCGTTTAAAGGGTGATACGATCGATGAAATAGGGTTCACCGGTGACGCCGCCTTTCAACTGCCGGAGGATTTCCGGTTCCTGGAGGATCAGCTTAAGGGACAACCGCTCATGGCCGAATCAGTTTCAAAAACGGTTGAATCCTTTTATAGGATTAAGGGCCTTCATCCTCCCGTTGTAAGGCCCGAGGATATGGTGCGGACAATTATGGACGTCAAGAATTAAAGGAGGTATCGCATATGACCGAGAAGCAAAAATTGGGTATCTTGGTTCCGACGAGTAAATATATCGATTATCTCATCGGAATCGTCCGGGCTGCAAAGAAAGCCGGCAAAGCCGTTTGTATATTCCTTACCCATGAAGGTTGCGGGATAACACAAGATCCTAAATATCAGGAGCTATCTGTCCTTCTCTCTCCTGAGGCGGAGGACCAGATATCACTTTGTAATGTGAGCTGGGAGGAACTGGGCTTAAAAGGCAGGCAGATTCCGGCCGCTATGGACCCTGAGGATTTGGCCACCCAATCCAGACATGTTACCTTGATCGAAACTTGCGACCGCTATTTGGTAATTTAAAGGAGGACGACGATGAAACCGGATAAAGTAGCCATCGTAATAAGGGAGCTAAACAACCAGTGGGAAGGACTCAGATCCAGTCTGGGGTTGGGGGTTGAGATGATCGACACCCACGCGTTTGTCATCGGTGAGGTGAATATGCCCGAGGATAGGATTGAAGGATACAAAGACAACCTGGAATATCTTAAGGAAGATTTGGAAGCCCACATCTACACGGACAATCAGGTCAATGTGGAAAAGTGGGGCTTTTTCAAATACCTATCTTTAGATGCCATGGCCCGAAAATTGACCGAATACGACCTTATTATTACGTTTTAGAGGTGTACAAGATGAGAATTTTACATGTATTCAAATCTGAGCCTGATGAAACCACAAAAACGCTGATGGAACCTTCATTAGAAGGCCATGAAGTTCAAGAATTTGAGATGTATAAAGCGGATGTGGATTACGATAAGTTTATTGACCTGGTATTTAAACACGACAAGATTATTTGTTGGTGGTAAAGGTAGGCACCCATGAAATTTGAAAAAGTGGATATTCCTGAGGATTTGAGCTATACCCCAAGCCACTTCTGGGTCATGGCGGAAGGCACTCTTTGTACGGTGGGCTGGACCGACTATATCCAACGCAATGCGGGGGATGTAAACTATATCGAGCTGACCGCCAAAGGAACCGCGCTGGCCTTTAAGCAGGACTTTGGTACAATTGAGACCAGCAAGTGGGTTGAGCGGTTATATTCACCTGTTGGCGGCCGGGTGTTGGAAGTAAATGAAAGGGTCATTCAGGCACCTGAGCTGATCAACCGGTCCCCGTTTGGCGAAGGATGGTTTATAAAGATTGAACTGCAAGGCGAGATGGGGCCGTCCAGCCGAATGTCGGCCACCGAATATCGCGAGTATATCAAGGCTTGTGAAGAGGATCAAGATGGCATCACCGGAAACGGTCAGATTGAGCACAGCCGCAGCGATGACCCTGGGATTTAAACCGGGCAGGTTCTATAGAAATGCCAGGCTGGGGTGTATAAACCTGCTCATGGAGTACGACCAGGGCTGCACCGCCAACTGTCTTTATTGCGGACAGGCCCGGGAAATCGCTGATGGTCCTGATTGTAAAAGTCTCATTCGCGTAAAGTGGCCATCCTATCCCCTTTCCGAGGTCATCAAGGCCACCCGGGAGGCGGCTGAAAGGGATCGCGTAATTCAACGGGTTTGCGTTTCAACGCTGACTTCGCCCGGTGTCCCTCGAGACCTTGTAAAGATAGTGCAGAGAGTCAAGGCCGGTACGGGACTCAGGGTCTCAACCCTTATTACGCCCACCTCATTTGAAAAAAAGGACCTGGAATCCATTAGGGCGGCCGGGGCAGAAAATATCACGATCGCCGTAGACACCGCCACTTCCCAACTATTTGATAAACTTCGCGGAAAGGGCGCGAGGGGTCCCCACAGATGGGAGCATTACATCAACGGCATTGACGAGGCCGTCGCCGTTGGGGGAAATGGGACATTCACAGTCGGGGTTCACCTGATCATCGGTTTGGGTGAGACGGAAGAAGAAGCAATTCATTTTATCCAGGCCTGCTATGATCGCGGGGCGCGGGTGCATTTATTCTCTTTTTATCCGGAAAGAGGTACCTCTGTGGAAGGCTGGCGGCAGCCGCCCATTGAACAATATCGAAGAGTACAACTGGCCCGATTTCTGATCGACCGGGATAAATCACGGGTCGAAAAAATGAAGTTTAAGGCAGGCCGACTAATCGATTTTGGCTCACCTACCAATGAGATTGCAGCCATTATCCACAAAGGAACAGCATTTATGACAACCGGCTGTACGGGCTGCAACCGACCTTATGCCAACGAGACCCCCACCCAAGCCATGCAAGGCTTGCTCCGCAATTATCCGTTCCCGCCAAAAATACACGACAGTCGAATCATCGCAAAACAGATGGGGATAACAATTTCCTAATGAGAACAGGGATGCCAAATTGGCGCCTGTTGGATACAGGTCAACAAACAGCGGCCGCCAACATGTGCCTGGATGAAACCATCCTTGAAGCCCGGGCCGTGCATTTGGTTCCCAACACCCTGCGATTCCTCCAGTTTCGACCTCATTGTGTGCTGGTTGGGTTCCACCAGAGTGTTGAGCAAGAGGTTCGCAAAGATTACTGCCGACAAAAGGGCATCCACATTAACCGTCGTATTACCGGAGGTGGGGCGATCTATTTTGGAGAACAGACTCTGGGTTGGGAGCTTTTTGCGGGCAAAGATGTGGCCTCACGTGATATCACTACTCTTTATCGCGACCTTTGTGGCGCCGCCATTAATGGCCTGCGCTCCCTGGGGCTAGAAGCCACATTTCGGCCGGTGAATGACATCGAGGTCGAGGGCCGCAAAATTTCCGGGACCGGCGGCACCGAGGCGCATGAGATCTTTTTGTTTCAAGGCACCCTGCTCGTGGATTTGAATATCGAGACAATGCTGCGTGCCCTTCGAGTTCCCACCGAAAAACTCAAGGACAAAGAGATCGATTCCCTCAAAGAAAGAATGACCTGCCTGAAATGGGAATTGGGCCAAATCCCCCCTCTGAAAATCATAAAAAATGCAATTGTTGAGGGATTTTGTGAAACATTTGGGGTTGAATTTGAAGTGGGAGCGCTTTCCAAATGGGAGCGGGACTATTTTCATGAACACTTGCCGAAGTTTCAATCATCCGACTGGATTCATAAGATCCGACGTTCCTTAAAGGACGAGCATTTTCTTTACTCCGCATATAAAGCTCCGGGAGGATTAATTCGCCTCGCCCTCTTGGTCGACGATGTGCGTGATTGCATCAAGGCCATTCTCATCACCGGCGATTTTTTTGCCTATCCCAAGAGGACCATTTTGGATTTAGAGGCCCGACTCAGGAATTGTCGCTGTCACAAGATTGAAGAAACCATCAGATCATTTTTCAGGGAGACCAAACCCGTGATGCCCGGGATCAGCCCCGAGCACATCATAAGGGCCACAAATGAAGCCCTAAAAAAACGTGATCTCACAAAGCTGGGGCTTAGTGTCACAGAGGCCAATCACATTTATATGGTAAATGACGCTATCAAACATTTACCTGAAGCGAGTGTAATCCTTCTGCCATACTGCGCCAAATTGGCCAGTTGCGAGTACCGCTATGACAAAGATTGCATTTCTTGCGGCGGTTGCACGGTGGGAGTGGCTTATGAATTGGCGCGCAATCACAATATGGAGCCCGTTACGATTGTTGATTTTGAGGATTTACAAGCCACATTGGCCGATATGAAGCGGCGCGGGATTAAGGGTTATTTGGGTTGCTGCTGTGATCCCTTTTTTGTGAAGCATCGTGAGGCTTTTGAGCAGGCCGGTATGGCGGGATTATTGATAAATATTGAAAATACCACCTGTTATGAGCTTGACCAGGAACGGGAGGCCATAGAAGGGACGTTCGCAAACGAAACCCAGCTTAACCTCGATGTCCTCCAAAAGGTTATAGGCAGACGAAAGTGAAATGTTATCCGAACTTTGACGTGCTGATTGTAGGGGCCGGTCCGGCGGGATCCTGTGCGGCCCATGCCGCAGCAGCAGCAGGTGCAAAGGCATTGATGATAGAAAAACGGCGGCAGATCGGCGAGCCGGTGCAGTGTGCGGAGTACATTCCGGGTTTGTTAGGACAAAAAGTGCAAATTCCCCCGCCGGTCATTGCCCAAAAGATCCGTGCCATGCTTACCTTCATGCCGGATGGTGAGGTTATTCGGAAACGTGCGCCGGGCTTCATCCTCAACCGCGCAAAGCTTGATCAGGCCTTGGCCATGAGGGCATCCGCGGCCGGAGCTAAAATCCTGACCGGAACCAAGGCCATTTCTAAGAAGGGAGACAGAGTACAAATCGTGGGGCCCGCTGGGAAAGGCGAAGTCAAGGCAGCCGTAATCATAGGCGCAGATGGCCCCGATTCCCGTGTGGGCGCCTGGATCGGGCAGCAAAACAGTCGGTTCATATGGGCTGTGCAGCATACCGTCAGGTTGAAACAACCCAGCCATGATACGGAAGTTTATTTTGGCAGACAATATCCCGGAGGCTACGCCTGGTTTTTTCCCAAAGGAAAAGTGGCAAATGTAGGGATAGGGATACGCAAAGAATTGGGGGGATCGGTCAAAGAGGCGCTCAATGCCATCAAGGAGAAAATAAAGAGCCGAATCGGAGAGACGGTCGCCGTGACATCAGGTCGCATCCCGGTAGGAGGGCCGCTGCGTTCGATAGACGAGGACGCACGGATTATTTTAGCCGGAGATGCTGCGGGGCATACCCATGCCATTACCGGCGGTGGCATTCCCCAGGCTGTAATCTGTGGGGCCATGGCGGGAGAGGCGGCGGCGGCCCGTGCCGATGGTGATAAACAGGCCCTACGTGAATATTCTCATCAATGGCGAATGCGATTTGGATCCCTGATGGATAAAGCCGCTAAAAAGCGCAAGATCATGGAAGCCGGGTGGAATGGCGCGGAGTTGGCGGAATTGCTGCACAGGTGCTGGGTGACAGGCCGGGAGTATTACCATGACGCCTGAGGTTTCCTACACTTGGGAAGAGGTGAAGTCCTGGGATTTGAAAGGACTCCTGGCCAAAGCCTGCAAACTCTCCTGGGAGATTCATGGGAAGGAGATCCAGTGCTTTATTCCGGGTCAGATGGTCTATAAGGGGGAGAAAGGGAAGTATCCTGTTATTTCCTTGACAGGCACATCTTGTACCCTGAGTTGCGATCACTGTAATCGGAAGATCCTGGAGGATATGATCCCGGCCGATGAGCCCTCTATTCTGCGGGAAGTTTGCCGTCGGCTGGACAAGGAAGGCAATAGGGGTGTGCTTCTTAGCGGCGGATCCAATCGACAGGGAGCGCTTCCCTGGCCCAGGTTCGTGGAATCCATCCGCTGGATCAAACGGCATACACGCCTCAAGATATCAGTCCATTGTGGAATTATTGACCCCAAGACAGCCTTGGCCCTAAAAGAGGCGGGCATTGACGAAGTGTTGATGGATGTGGTCGGATGCGAGGAAACCATGCAGCGCGTATATCATTTGCCTAAAGGGCTTCAGGCCATGGAATCTTCTTTGGAGGGCTTGGCCGCCACGCAGCTTCCCCTCATACCCCATATCGTCGTGGGGCTTCATTATGGCCGCATCAAGGGCGAAATGCATGCGCTGGAAATGGTTGCTAAACATCCCATTTCGACACTGGTCATTGTCGTTCTCAAACCGATCAGACAAACACCCATGGAAGGAACCCGGCCGCCGGAGCCGGAGGTCGTGGCCCGGTTTGTTGCTGCGGCACGTCTGCGGATACCCCATGTCCCCCTTGCTCTCAGCTGTGCCCGGCCTCCGGGGCGGCATCGGATGCAAACCGACAGCCTGGCCTTAAAGGCCGGGATAAATCGAATCGCCATGCCTGCGGAGGAGACGGTTCGTGAAGCCCGCGGGATGGGGCTGAGAGTGGAGTTTCACAAGACCTGCTGCTCGAAGAGTTATTAATTCCTAAATGAGCGCAAACAATTCCCGCTCAAATCGTCAATGCGACCGACCTTGAAGCGCACGGTATATCTGCTGCTGAAAATCTTCAGCGTGAAGATCTCTCCGCGATTGAGACGATTGAGGCCATTGTGGAGATCTTAGATGCGGAACTGATCAAGGATAAGGAATATGCCTTAATGGGTAAAAAACCGGCAGATAGGGTGAAAACATTATTAGGGAAACTGAACTCCATTGTGACTAATGAATAATGAATATACGATGTATAATGGGGGAATGAATTTGACAAATCTTACCCGGCTTCAAAAGGTGAATCACCTCGTCGTTACAGACTGTGGATACGATGCGATCGGTCCGATTAACTACCTTGAGTTCAACCTCAGGAAGCCCCCGTTCGATGACATCAGGGTCCGCCGGGCGATTGCCCACGCCATTGACAAGGAGTTCATTACCCAAAAGCTTCATAAAGGCCTCTTACGCCCAGCGACCGGTCCACTCGTTCGGATGTTTCGATTTTACACCGAAAATGTAAAGAAATACGAATATGATCCCGAGAAGGCCAATAAGATACTTGACGATGCGAGCTACCCTCGGAAGGCCGATGGCACACGATTCTCCACGACTATGCGTTGGTTTCCGGAAGAAAGTAATCAGAAAATGTTGGCAGAATATTTAAAGCCCGCACTCGCTAAGATCGGGATAGATATTCAATTGGTTCCACCGCCTGACTTTGGTACCTGGATAAAGGCGATAGCCAACTGGGATCACGAACTTTCCATGAATATGATTTTTAGTTATGGCGATCCCTTAATCGGGGTGCATCGATTGTACCTCTGCGACAACATTAAGCACATCGTTTGGACGAACACTGCAGGATATTGTAACCCGAAAGCTGACGAAATTGTGACTAGGGCGGGAGAGGAGATGAGCTTGGAAAAGCGCAAGGCGCTTTACGAAGAGTGGCAACGAATTCTAACGGAAGATTTGGACTGCAGTCAGAAGCGACTGCCGATCAAACTTAAAAATCGAAACGGTGGGAGCCAAGATTTTCAAAAATGAGATTTTCAGCCGAATTTGAAAGTGGATTTCCGGTAGGCCTCAAAACTCTTTTTTCGATTATTGGAGCCAATAAAAATTTTTTTTCATAGATCCAAAACACTTAGGGCACAACAAAGGATTTACATGGTAAATTTTCTGGATCAACAGTGCCCAATTTTTGTGGAATTCTTTGGGCGAAACTGCCGATTGAATCAGTGCCGACACGTCGTCGTCTGTGCCGACTCCCCGATCGAGGTCGAGGACAAGCTTTTTTCGTAATCCACACGTCTTATTTGAGATGAATGGATTTAACCTATT
>CAZHAH010000169.1:0-12991 GCA_964530095.1 uncultured Desulfobacteraceae bacterium
AATCTTTAAAAGTAATGTATCTTTGTTCAAGAAGAGCGCATAATATTCGAACCGATGTAAAAAGATTTGAACCGCTTACATAAATAATGATATGCGGGATGGGTAAAGGCGGGGAGCCTTAGCTAAAAAAAAGGAGGCTTGAATGGATACAATCTTTTATAACGGAAAAATCAATACCTTCGATGCGAAAAACAGAGTCCATGAAGCTGTCGGGGTCACAAACGGTATGATAACCGCACTCGGTTCTGAAGCGGAACTGCGTCCCCTGGGCGGGCCCAAAGCCGAGACGATCGATCTCAAAGGGGCGGTAATGTTTCCCGGCTTTATGGAAGCCCACAACCACTTGCCGATATACGGCTATCTGCTTGAAGGTATTGATATGTCTCCGGCCAATGTCAATAAAGTCGACGATATCTTGAGCCTGATTAAAGCGCGCACGGACAGGCTTCCGTCCGGACAATGGATTAAGGGCTCTCGTTATGCAGAATATTTTTTAGCCGAAAACCGGCATCCGACTCGAAATGATCTGGATCAAGTAAGTCCTGAACATCCGGTCATTCTATATCACACTTCGTTCCACGCCTGTGTCCTAAACAGTCTGGCCTTGGAGAAGTTTGACATCAACAGGGAAACGCCATCACCGCAGGGCGGCATCATCGAAAAAGATTCCGCAACGGGTGCGCCCACCGGCGTACTGCACGATCAGGCGATGATGGATGTGTTCAATGCCCTTTTTTTTAATGATCTATCACGCATGGGTTCAAAGAAACGGATCGAAATGTGTGCCAGGGCAACCCGAAATTTTGCACAGTTGGGCCTGGTTTTTGCCGCCGACGCCCTGGTGATGCCCCCGACCTTAAAAATGTACCAGGAAACATTGGCGGCCGGCCGTCTTAAAATCAGGATCTACACGATGAACTATGCACAATTGGCAAAACCACTGATGGAATCTGAAATTAAAACCGGATTCGGGTCTCCCCATCTGCGTATCGGTCCCATCAAAATATTTGCCGATGGGGGTATGTCAAATCGTACCGCTGCGGTGCGAAAGCCCTATCTTGTTCCGCCCCATGATAATGGCCTTAAGATCGAAAGCAGAGAAGAACTCATGGCCAGGGTTAAACGTTACCACATGTTAGGTTATCAAGTTGCAATCCATGCGCAAGGCGACGAATCGATCGCCGACACCCTGGACGCGTTTGAAGCGGTGTTGGGTCCCAAGTCCCCCAATCCGCTTCGCCATCGTATTGAGCACGCGGGCTGTCTTTATCCGGATTTGCTCCAACGTGCCCGCGACATGAATATCTACGTCTCGGTTCAACCGGTCTTTTTCGGGGAACTGGGGGATGGCTGGCTTGAGGCTTTCGGCCGCGAACAGGCGCAACAGCTTTATCCCTTTAAGAGCATGCTTAGAGCCGGGATGAAATTGGGCGGCAGTTCGGACTGCCCGGTTTGCAGTCCGGATCCGCGGATGGGGCTGCGCGATGCCGTATTACGGCGCTCACCATCCGGCGAGGCGATCGGTCCTGAAGAGGCCCTAACAATGCAGGAGGCCTTACGGCTATACACCCGGGGCGCGGCACATCTTTCTTTTGATGAAGCGCATAATGGAAGCATCGAGGTGGGCAAACGGGCTGATTTTACGGTCATGGGTGCGGATCCGCGGGATGTGGCCCCTGAAGAAGTGCCCGGTATCCCATTTACAATGACCGTTGTAGACGGCAAAATCGTTTGGTCGGCCGAAGAATGACAAGTCAGCCCTCTTTCATCCGAAATGGAACTGCTCACTTTAGGGCTAAGCAATTTTAGAAGGCATGCAAAGCAATAAAAGAAGTAGAAAATCGATATGGGCAAAAATGGAGGTGTACTGATGAAACGCAGCCTCAAGGTCGGAAAAAACCGCAATTCAGGGTTCAGCCTTAATGTGTTGACCGATGATGAATGTGACGAGATTCACCTGGCAACCCTGGAGGTACTGAAAGACGTGGGTGTGTTTTGCGAAGACGGGGAAGCATTGCAGATACTGCACGATGGCGGATGTGAGATCGACAAGAACAGGAAGGTGGTTAAATTTCCCCATTTTGTGGTGGAAGATGCGCTGTATTCGGCGCCTTCGACTTTTTACGCCTGTGGACGTCGGCCCGAAGATGACGTGATACTGGATGACAGCCGGATCACTTTTACCAATTTTGGTGAAGGGATCAAATTTGTTGATCCCTACTCCGGTGAACATCGGGACACCACCAAGGCCGATCTTGAGAAGACCGTGCGGGTAATCGATGCGCTGGCGCATTTCGATACCTGCATCCGTGCCATGTGTTCCCATGACAAACCGCCGGAGGTGCAGGCCATTCACAATGCCGAGGCGATTTTAACCAACACCACGAAACACATCTGGTTGGGACCGGTGAACCGCTACCAAAGCCTGAAAATCGTCGAAATGTGCGCCGCCGTTGTCGGTGGCAAGGACAAGCTCAGAAAACGCCCCCTGATGACCTTTGGTACCTGTCCCATCAGCCCGCTTAAACTGCCGCAACACCATTGTGAGATTGTTATTGAAGCCGCCCGCAACGGATTGGGCGTTTTTGTGGTTGCCATGGCAATGGCAGGCGGCTCCAGCCCCATCCACCTGGCCGGTACGCTGGTACTGCAAAACAGTGAGATGCTAGCCACGCTGGTGTTAAACCAGCAAGTGGCCAAGGGTGCCCAGTTCCTTTATGGAGATTCCACATGTCCTATGGATTTGCGCTTTGCTACCGCAACGGTAGGCTCCCCTGAAACTGGTATGATCAGCGCGGCGGTGGCGCGCCTGGCCCGCTATTACAGCCTGCCCTGCTTTGCCGCCGGTGGTTAGGGTGACAGTAAGGTGGTGGATGCCCAGTCGGGTCATGAAAAAACCATCACCGGTTTGCTGGCCGCGTTGGCAGGTGTCAACGTGGTTTATGGCTCAGGCATGCTGGAGACGGGGCTCACATTCGACCTGGCTCAACTGGTCATCGATAATGAAATCGCCGCTATGATCAAACATGCCCTGCGGGGTATTCCGGTAAACGAAGAAACACTTTGCGTGGATCTGATCAAAGAAATCGGCATCGGCCGGGATTATATATCTCATGAGAGTACCTATGCGCATATGAAATCCCAGTCGTGCGGCGACCTGATCGATCGCCGCACGCGAGAGTCGTGGGAGGCCGACGGCAGCACCGATATTTACGAGAGAGCACGCGCCCGGGTGCATGATATTTTGAAAACCCATGAACCGTTGGCGTTGCCAGAGGATGTGCGCACCAAGCTGCGCACAATTGTCGTGGAAGCGGAGAAGGAAAAAGGTGTCCATCATCCGGATGGAGACTAAAGGAGACATTATGGCCAAAATAAAAACACGTTATGGTGACGGCTGGTTTGTTGAACTGAGTGAGAGCGAATTGAAGCAAGACATGGAGGATGGGACTCGCGAGGCGGCTGAAAAAGGACGTATCGCGCCTCTGACACAGGACGAGCTGGCGCACCTTTACGATATTTTTAGCTCACCGCACGGATTTTTGGGGGTTGAACCGGGTAAAGAAGTGATCCTTTCCTACGACGGCGTGCCGGTAAAGCTGCGGCGGGTCCAGGTGAATGTGGATCGCGTTCAGGTGCTGCAGATCTATGAAAAGCTGTTGGGCGCCGATACCTTGGAGATGGGGCCCATCGACTACAGCTTCAAACCGACCAAACCGAATATTCCCTTCGAACAACCGCTACTGCGCCAGGCCCTGTCGGTTACAACGGCTCCCATCTATTACGGGGCCATGCCCAACCTTCCGCTTTACACTCAGCCGGACGGACCCTTTCCCAATCCCATGGAATTACTGCCGGCGGGTAAGATCTCCGAAGCGCGGGAATCCTACGAAGGGGCCATCGAACATGCGGTCAAAGACATGGTTTATGTTTGCAGCGCAATGCACGAATGCGGTGCGGATGCCATCATTCTGGATACGGTCGGAGCCGCCGGCGATCCTGATTTTCTGGCGGCATTGATGGCTACCGAACAGTTGAAGAAAAAATATCCTGAAATTTCAGTCGAACTCGCTATGGCCGGCGAATTCGTGCTTGGGATGCATGGTGAGCTAACCTATGATGGTGAAAGGCTGGCCGGCATGTATGCCCAGGACCAGGTGCGTATGGCCCAAAAAGCCGGGGCCACCATCTTCGGACCGGTATGCAATACCCGCACCGGTAAAACGGCGCCCTGGAATACGGCCTATGCCATTACCCACACCAAGGCCTGCTGCGAGGTTTCCGATATCCCCGTGCACGTAAACATGGGCATGGGCGTAGGCGCTATGACGATGCATGAGCATGTGCCGCTGGATGTTTCCTCGCGCCAGTCGAAGGCCATGGTTGAAATTTGCCGTCTGGACGGATTGTAGGTTGGCAGCGGTGATCCCTATGGCATGGCTGTGATGCATGCCATGGCTTCGGGAATGGGCGGAATGCGGACTGCCGGAGACCTGGTAGCCCGGATGCAGATTTCCCGGGGCATGCGCAACGATGCAGCCAAGGCGTATGTGGCCCAAAAGCTTGGCGTTGGGGTTTCGGATTTGACCGATCCCATCCGGATGACCGAGGTTCGAGAAGAATTGGGGTTGGGGCTGCTTCATCCCCGTGGCAATGTCCCCAAGTGTATGGAAGCCAAGTTCCACATCGCCAAATTGCTCGATATCGAAATCAATTGCGTCAACCAATTCAAAAAAAACATAGGAATTTAAAAGGAGGTTATACGAGCGAAAATTCAGGTTAACCAAGATCCGGGGCGTCTATGGCTTGAACCACCAATTCGGTAATATCCATCGCTTTAAGCTGAATTTTTTGCCTTCTCGTTCTGGTGGCGATGGTCCGGACGCATTGCTGGCAACTCGTTACGAGGATGTCGGCCTGGGTCCTTTGGATTTCGGCGATTTTTTCCTGAGCCAGTTTTTCAACCAAATCCGCAGCGGCGCTCTCTAAATTGCCGCCGCCGCCGCAGCATACCGATCCGGTTCTGTTGTTTTCCAGCTCGATCAGGCCCAGCCCGGGAATGGCTTCAATGATTTGCCGCGGCGCTTCAAAAATGCCCGCGTTTCTTCCAAGGTCACAAGGATCGTGGTAGGTGACGTTCACATCCCCCCGCTTTTTTTTAAATTTCATTTGACCATTTTGAATCAAGCGGTTGACAAGCTCGCTTGAATGGATCACCTCAAATTCGCTTCCATAATATTCCTTCCAGGTGCGATAACAGGAAGGGCAGGCAAAGACGACCTCTTTGGCCCCCAGCGCTTTGACTTGCTCCAAATTGTGATCCATCAGTTTGCGCATCTCCTCCGGGACACCCGCCTCCAGCAAAGGGAAACCACAGCACCACTCTTCTCCTCCCAGGATGCTGAAATCCAATTTGGCGTGCGCCATGATATGTGCCATATTTTGAGGAATGTTCTGCACCAGGGGGAAAAAGGATGCCACACAGCCCACAAAAAATGCGATCTCCGCTTTGTCCTTCAGATAACCGTGTTCCGGAAGGGCACCCATGAAATCTCTCCAATCGCCACGCTCTTCGTTTTCTTCAGCGGAGATGTTGTGGCAGGTGACAATGGAGTCGACAAGCCGCTTGATGTTCCGATCCGGCCCCATTTCTATGTTAATGGCGCGCCGCATCTTTAAGACCGCTTCAGGCGGATTTAAACCACCCGCGCAAAGGGTCGCACATGCCCCGCAGAGCAGGCATTTTGAATATATCTCGCGATAGCGCTCGGAAAGGGGCAGGCGCTTCTGGCTGTAAAACCTGGCCAGCTGTATTTTGCCTCGAGGTGAATAACGTTCGATCACAAGCTGTTTGGAGACGGGGCAAACAGCCGAACAAATCCCGCATTTCGTACACTGTTCAACGTCTTTAAGAGGTTCGTGAATCATCATCGCCTTCCGGTTCAACCCTATCGTTTCATAAAAAACTGCCCGGGTTCAATATGTTATGCGGATCAAAAACCTTTTTAATGCCCCGCATAATCTCGATTGCGGCGGCATTATACTCCAGCGGCATGTACTTGTCCTTAGCAATCCCGATACCGTGTTCACCCGAAAGGGTTCCCCCCATTGCAATCGTGGCCTCGTACATTTCCTGAATGAATTGCTCAACCCGTTCCATCTCTTCCGTGTCATTCATGTCGGTCATAAAGATAGGATGAAGATTGCCGTCACCGGCATGGGCCAGGACTCCTACCATCAAGCGGTGTTTTTGACGCAGTTCGGCAATCTTTTGGATGATATCCGGGAGTTTACTTACCGGAACGGTGGCATCTTCTGAAAAAACCAGTGGTCTTGCCATTCGGGCGGCAGGCCCCACGGCTCTACGTGCCTGCCAAAGACGCTCTGCTTCCTCGGGGGTTGAAGCCGAATCCACCCGCAATGCATTTTCCTCAAAACAGATTTCAGAAATCCGGTCTGACATTGATTGAATCGAGTCTTCATCACCGTCGATCTCAATCAGAAGAACACCTTCGGCATCTTCAGGAAAGATAACGCCGGCGTAATTTTTAACCAAATCAATCAGAACTTTTTCCATGAGCTCAAGTGCGGCCGGGATGATAGCGGAGCCAATGATGGATGAAACGCTCCGGGCGACATCAGACAAACTCGCAAAGCTGGCCAGAAATGTCTTCCGCAATGGGGGTACGGCTACCAATTTGGCAATAATTTCGGTGATAATCCCCAGCGTGCCTTCCGAACCGCACAGAAGTCGGGTCAGGTCATAGCCGGTCACATTCTTAATGGTCTTGCCCCCGGTGCGGATGATATCACCGCTGGGCAGGACCACCTCCAGCCCCAACAAATTATCCCGGGTTACACCATATTTCAAAGCTCTGGGCCCCCCTGCGTTGAGCGCCACATTTCCGCCGATGGTGCAAGCAACCATGCTGGCCGGATCGGGACCGAACATGAGTCCGAATTGCGCAGCGGCCTTCTGGAGGTCTGCGTTGACTACCCCGGGCTGTACAACCGCACAAAGATTTGCGGCATCGATCTCAATGATTTTATTCAGCCGATTCAGATCCAGGATGATGCCGCCTTGCCGGGCTACCGTGTTGCCACTGAGATTGGTGCCGGCCCCCCGCGGTATAATATTGATTCTTTCACGCGAAGCCACGTGCATCATTTTTGATATTTCGGTGCGGTCAGCCGGCAGAATAACCGCATCCGGCTGGAACTCTTTGATAAAGGCATCATAAGAATATGCCGCCAGATCTTCAGGCGCTGTCAAAAACCAGTCATCGCCCACCAGCAATCTAAATTCATCGGCTATTTCCGCTTTTAACACGACGATTTCTCCTTACGTTTCCTATCGCTTTAATTCCATCAGATCGGATGTCGCCACGCGAAACAAATCACGGTTTTCGTTTGAGATGAGGATTGCGTCATCCGAAAAACAAACACCTTCGCATCTCCTCCCATTCTTGAATGGCAGCCACCATACGTTTCCGGCCAGCCACGAATCCGAACCAGTTGTCGCTTTCTCGAACATCCAAACTGCGTTGTATGTCAGCACCACCAGTTTGGCTCCGTCCGGCGAGACGTCGGCTGCGGTAACTTTCCCGCGTATATCAAACTCCCCCAGCAAGACCAGACGATTGACACGGCCTGGGGTGATCGTCACAAATCGATAGAGATTGGTCTTTCTATTACCACGATGTTTTGTCAAAACATACAGCTGGCCGTTAATGGCGAATAGCGCTTCAGCATCGTAATTTCGTTTTTCCCGCGGGGGTGGGTATTGATCCTGGTCCGGATATTCAAATGGAATCCACCCCAAAACCTGGGTATTCGTCCTTTCAAAAGGGTTGGGCTCTTTGAACACGTATATCCCTAAGTTGCGCCTTGCATTCCAATTATTCCCGAAGTCACCGATATATAAGTTACCGTCATTATCGAGTGCGATATCCTCCCAATCAATATTTTGGGCACCACCTATATGGATTCCAGTGTATTTGCCATTCCCCAGGTTATTTGGTTTGACGATGCTTCCGTCGATGCGAATGGGGAAGATGCGTGCTTGATCCCCGGAATCATTGTGAGTCCAAAAAACACCCGGCCATTTCCGACTTCGCACCAACCCGGAGGATTCTTTGATCGGCTTAAACGATAGCTTCCCAACCACTTGGAGTTCTTGCGGAGCCACCTCCGGTGTGGTCAATTCAACTCCATTTGCGTTGTTGATGGCAATAAAACAGCATACGGAGCTGATGATAGCGATCCACTTTGCCGGCGCAATGGCAATTATGTGGCGAAGCCAGCAATTTTTACGAGAACTTGAAATCTTCAATTTTGTTCTTTTCCCTAACCCTGAATCTGTGAACGGATACCCGAAATTTATAATGGTGACTTTAAACAATTCTTAGCCCGATCTGATCGATTGTGTCTATAGATATCTGCATAATTTTGTAAAGTCTATCAGTGTTATGAAATTGCTGATATAATCAACTGAGTATGATATTGTGTGTAAAAAAAATGGAAGGAGGTTACATTCATGACGCATCGTGAGCGAATCAGGGCCGTATTCAGGGGGGAAACGGTTGATGTTATTCCTTGGATTCCGCGTATCGATTTATGGCACAACGCGCATGAGATGGCTGGGACGCTTCCCCATAAATTCCAGGGCATGACGGTAGAAGAAATCCATCGCCATATGGGCTGGCCATTACACAAGGTCGTACCCGAGTACCTTAAGCCTGAAAAACCGGAGGATATATATCATCGGGGTATCGGTCTTTATGATCTCAAGGAGTTTCCTTACACTTTCAAATTTTCCTCTGATGTGGATATCCAGGTGGAGATCGAGGAAGATGAGGATGAAATCATGACGCACGTGGTATACACCACGCCGGTTGGCAGGGTGAGTGTAAGGCATGGCTTGACCAGCGAGATGAAAAGATCAGGTGCATCCATCTCTTGGGTAAAGGAGCACGTCATTAAAGGTCCTGAAGACTACAAGGTTTTAGCCCATATATTCGGCAATCTTAACCTTCTGCCTGCCTATGAACGCTACGACAGATGGCGGAAATTCGTCGGCGACGATGGCTTGGCAATCGCTCAAGGCTTAGGTATCGGCTGCACTTCGCCCATACACTTCATCCAAAAGACTTTCCTGGATGCCACGGCATTCTACCTCCATTATGAGGATTACCCCAGAGAAATGGCCCATTTGGCCGAAGCCTTGGAGACACCCTACAATCAGCTGATCAATATCCTTGCAGAATCTGGCGTTGATGGCGTTATGTGGTCCTCAAACGTAGACGATATGATAACTTATCCGGCGCTATACCGGCAGCACTTCCAACCCTGGTGTCATAAGGTGGCGGATAAGCTTTCAGAAAAAAATATTTTATTGCTTATGCATCCGGACGGAGAAAATACGGGGTTGATGAATTTAATTGCCGAAAGCCGCATGGATGTGGCTGATGCCGTTACGCCTTACCCCATGACCAAGGTGAAACTCGAGACATTCTATGATCGCTGGTGCCGGCCGGGTCACTTAAGCATACAGGGCGGGATTCCGGAGATGTTACTCCTGGAAGAATCTTCCAGCAAAGATGATCTCAAGGCGTATATGGATCATCTGTTCAAGGTTATTGCCCCAGGTCACCATTTCGTCGCTTCCATTGGTGACACCACGCCGCCGGCGGCCGATTTTGATCGCCTGATTTACATCGCTGAGCGTATCGAAAAAGAAGGTCGGCTTCCCCTTACGACGGGATCTTTCCGGCCCGTGAGTGAAGAGATCCTGCAAACCGAGAGACGGGGCACCGTTATAGAAACAGGGGGGAGTGTCACGGCCAAGATAGACACTGCTTACGAAACGGTGCTGGAAAATGTTCTGAAAGGCAATCAGGAAAAAATCGTGGAAAACGTCCGCTATCTATTAGATGAAGGTTATGGAGCTCAAGATATTCTCAATATCGGAATGCTTCCCGCCATGGAAGTTATCGGCGCTAAATTCGTTGATGGAACTGTATTTATTCCGGAGGTTCTGTTGTCAGCTCGAGCAATGAATAAAGCGTTAAAAATAATAGAACCCCACCTGGCAACGAAAGATAGACAGAGCCCGGGGAAGATCATGATCGGCACGGTGCGTGGCGACCTCCACAACATCGGTAAAAACCTGGTCATTACGATGCTCAAAGGTGTGGGATTTGAGGTTGTCGACCTGGGTGTGAATGTGAAGGTTGAAGATTTTGTTGCGGAGGTTAAAAAACACATGCCACAAATTTTAGGCCTGTCGGCCTTACTCACGACTACCATGCCCCAGGCTAAGGATGTGATCGATGCAGTCGTGGAAGCAGGCCTCAGAGACGAGGTGAAAGTAATCATCGGGGGTGCGCCTGTAAATCAGAAATTTGCCGATCATATCAAAGCAGACGGATATGCAGCAAACGCAGGCGAAGCCGTCGATCTGGCCAAAAGACTGCTAAACATTTCGATGGTTTAATTTTTCACGTCTGATTTGCATTTCAGCTTCAATCGAATAGCTGTTGCTTTTTTGCGGCATAATTTCTCATTCGGAAAACTGAGTCTTGAGTTCTTTTTTCTCTGAATCTGACAGTATATAACCATCCCAATCCCCGACGAAATCTCTTTGAGGATTATCGGAATATAGCACTTCGAAGACATCCTCATCTGTTTGATTAACGGATTGAAGCTCATTAATTAATAAACCCGTTTCTTGGTTTGTTGTGACTGGAAACAGATAGTTTTCGTTAATATATTTAAATTTCCCCTTTTTTTCGAGTTTATTTTCAACAAAGATGCAATGGTTTTCGAGTCTTTCAGAAATACGTCGGTTACTGAATTCAATAATCCCGTCAAGCCTTGATACAATGGTGTCATGGAAATTGGGGTCAATTTCATATCCAATACTATTGCGACCCGCAGCCATTGCCGCATACATAGTCGTACCGATTCCGAAAAAGGGATCTAAAACACTATCTCCTTTGACGGAAAACATTGTAATTAATCTATATGGCAATTCAAAAGGGTAAGCTGCACTACGCCCTCTAATTTTGTTATCGAATAGATTTTGGGAGATGCCTTTCAAATCTGTCCAAACATCCGAAAACCATAAGTTTCTTTCTTCCCAAAAAAAAGAACTCTCACGTCTTTGTTGACTATCTTCTTTGGTTCTGAACTCTTTCTTATTCCCTTTTCGCAATATAAGGACATACTCATGCTCAAGTGTTACGTATGCTCCTGGCGGCATCACTCCTGAACCCATAAATTTATTGGGTGCGTTTGTCTGTTTCCGCCACAATATTGCTGGCAGTGCCCAAAATCCGAGTTTTTGCATATAAGTCTGAATTCTGGAATGATTCGTATATAGGGCGAAATTCTGATTAATCGTCCTTGTTGCATCACCGATATTAATGCAGACAATGCCGCCTCTTTTTAACACCCGGAAAACTTCATCCCATACTAAATCGAGTTCCTTATGCATCAATTCAAACGCTGATGGCCCATCATTTTTTTCTAATGCCCTTCCAATATTTACATTTTGTTTGGAAAAAATATCATCCCACATTTTAATCATGGGATAAGGTGGTGATGTCACGATAATATCGATACTACCAGAAGGGACTTCTTCCATTATTTTTGAATCTTTAAAATATATTTTGTGACAAGACTTCACAAAATCCCTCTTTTGAACCGCAACAGCGAGCGCATTCCCCGTGGCCTGCTGCGGGGAGCTTCAAAATGCCGTCACCAGCTTCAATCCTTATTATCGGAGATCCCCAATAAGGATTTGGCCAGTTTGATCTTCTGATCCAATTTGCCCTCGCGCAGAATCATGACTCGCTGGGCTTGGGGAGACCCTGCCCCATGCATCGATTCAACCAGTGCGGTTCCGCCGGTCATGGCCTCAATCAGGCGGGCAATTTTGATGCGATGATCGGTAGGGATACCCTCGACGCCCGAGAAATATTTTTTCACCAAATGTCCCACATCTTCGCTTTCGAGGTCATACTGGCTCGGCATAGTCGCTATAAAGCCACCGGCCAGATCCAATGCCAGGCGCGCAACCTCAAAGTGAAACCGGGTCACATTCTGCTTGCAGACATTGGCCAACATGGTATCCACCATATAAGCCCCTGAAGGTGTCGGCCAGCCTTCGGCAGAGCAGGCAATCGAGGAACTGTAGAGCGTTTCATTGAGATGGATCATTTCGGTGACCTTGTCTTTGACGTGCGAGGCGCCGACAGTCCCCTGAATTTGAGCCAGGTAACTGACGGCCCCGGTCAACACATCCATCAGGCCGGTTTTGCAGGCCCCATAATTGGCCCGGTGATGGGCGGCAAATCGATAGACCAAAGGACTTGCGAACTCAGCTTCGCCATCCATAAAAATTCTTTCTGTGGGGACAAACACATCCTCAAAAACGATAACCGCCTCCCCCCCCACTGCTCCAAAAGTCGGTTTGCCGACATCGATCCGCTCAAGATTATCGCGCCGGTCATCACCGGTTTGACGTCCGAAGATCATGGTGACACCGGGCGTATCCACCGGAATCGCAAAAGAGATCGCAAAGTCTTTAGAGGCTTCATTGAGTGCGGTGGTCGGCATGACAAGGATTTCATGCGAGTTCACAGCACCGGTCATGTGGAGTTTGGCCCCGCGTATCACAATCCCGTCTGCACGGCGTTCGACCACATGGACATACTGGTCAGGATCCGGCTGGTCGGCCGGGCCCTTGGAGCGGTCGCCCTTGGGATCGGTCATGGCCCCAACCACCATCAGGTTTTCGTCCTGAATCCTGATAAGCCAGGTTTTAAAGCGCTCGAAATAGTCGGTTGCGTACTTTTTGTCGATTTCATAGTCTACCGAATAGACCGCATTTATCCCGTCGAACCCGACGCAGCGTTGATAACAGCTACCCGTCTTTTGACCTAAAATTCGGAACAGTTTGATCTTTTTTAATAAATCTTCGATATTC
>CAZHAH010000170.1:0-11093 GCA_964530095.1 uncultured Desulfobacteraceae bacterium
AAAACAACAAAGAGGTTCCAGGGTCCATGGAACCTGGTTTGGACTCAGGAGAGTGAAACCCGGGGCCGGGCCATGGCCCTCGAAAAGAAAATCAAGAAAAGAGGCATTGGTAGATTCCTGAAAAATGCTCAGTTGGTAGGGTCCCGCTGAAGCGGGATCGGCCTGTTGAGGCGCCAGCCGAAATCCCGTTTTCAGCGGGATTCGAGTCCGCCCCGGGGAGCCACGACATAATTTTTTTATATTTCAAGCAGTTATATAAATTGTAGTTTAAGAAAAGGAGCGATCTCTTTGGATGGCGCCTTTTCTTTTGTATTTTTTAACGTATTGAGTTTATTCGCTTTCTATGCTCTTAATCAGCTCATTGGCGATATTGGGACTTTCAATACGCATGATGCTTTCCTGTGCGTTCCCGTAACTTAAAAGATTGATGCTGCCGTACCATAGTGTTTTTTGGTCCATAAGGGCGAATTTTTGATGGATATTGGATTTGAAAATAACTCGTATACCGGTGTTTTTCAACAGATATAGTAATCTAAGTAGCGCGGGTCGGTCCTCGGACCTGAAGTCCTCTGGTGGCCGGGTCACAACAATGACGCGGATATTTTTGGCTAAAGCGATTTTCAAATGATTAATCATTTGGGTAGTACGTCTTTTCCTGATAAATGGGCTTACGATTAAAATTTCTTTATTAGCGACACTGATATCCTGATTAAAAACAGGTAAAAAACTATCCTTATGAAAAATGATATCCAAAGGTGCATCCTCTACCTCTTCGCCTTTGGCTTTATATCCCATTGAAGCGTATCCGTTGAGCCGTTTTTGGTACATCCTCTCCAGCATCTTTACGTGTATATCTACATAATCATAGATCCGCACCTCTTTTTTCGTTTTGAACAGTCGGTGAAGCCTCCCAGCATATTGTTGTAAAGTGCCTTTCCATGATATCGGCATGGCTAAAAACAGTGTGTCTAATCGTGGTTCGTCAAAACCCTCCCCGATAAAATGACCGGTCGCCACCAAGATGATATTTTTTTCAGCAGGAATATCGTTGAGGCGTTGAAATGCCTCCTGAGTTAATTTTTTCCCCATGCCGCCTATCAGTGTGACAACATCCGGAACCGCTTCCTTCAATATTTTCACAAGCAGTTCAACATGGGCGGTTCTAAGTGATAAAACAAGGCAGTTTCTGCCTTGATGATAATTTTTCAAGACATCTTCGACAATCTGTTGATTTCTGAAATCGTTATCCATGAGTTCGGCGTATAATTCCTGGATGGATACATCATTTTTGTCTCTATCCAGAGGAACCCTTAAAGATGTGAACCGCGGAATAATATAATGGTCAAAAGGTCTTTTCTCCGCTTGTGTTTTGGGATTATCCCGATATCGAGTGGGACCGCAATGCATAAACAGAATTGGGTGATGCCCGTCTTTTCTTGTCGGTGTAGCGGTCAGGCCATAAATATGTTTCGCATGGGTCGTTTTCAGAATTTGTTCATAGGTGAATGCCGACGCATGATGACACTCATCGGCAATGATCATCCCGTAATTCTTTACACACTCCCTAACTTCTCCCTGACGACTTAGCGATTGCATTATCGCGATATCCACAATACCGCTTAAAGTGTTTTGGCCTGCACCCAATTGACCGATGACACCAATTTTTTTCTTTCTTCCCCTTTTCTTTTTTACGGTCGTCGGCGGCTCAGGCAATGGTTCATTCACAATCAAGAATTCTGAGAGTTTGTCTTTCCATTGCGTTAGCAGGTTGACCTTGTCAACCAGGATGAGCGTGCTCACTTTTTTCTCGGCAATCATTTTAATCGCAACGATTGTTTTGCCGAAGGCTGTTGTGCCTGAAAGTATTCCGGTGTCGTGATGCAATAGATATTCGAAGGCCAGGGATTGTTCATCTCTAAGTTGGCCATTGAATTCCACATCAATGTCTTTCCCTCTATAGGTTTTGTCGCTAATCCGAGTATCAACTCCGAGTTCTTCAAGCTCGCAGCACAATTCAGGCTCACATCCTCTTGGCAAACATAGGTAATCTTTCGTTTCATCAGCGCAGGAGATGACTCTCGGATGCCCGTAGGTCGGTAAACGCATGGCTTGTTGCCTATAGAACATTGGGTTTTTAAAAGATGCGAGTCTTTTTAGCCGATTCAGTGCCCGCTGGGAAATCCCCGTTTTTGGAATAAACAACATATTTGCCTTGACTATGTCGAGTTGGTTTGGAAAATCAGTTTTTTCCAGCTTTAGCTTGCTTGCATGCCTTTCCCAAGGCTTTTCTGTATCCTCTTCTTTATCGATTTTTAATGAGCCCAATTCATGGCCGGGTGAAAGTTCCGATATGAGATCATCAAGACGGTCTTCGGAAATCTTTTGGATATCAGACAAGAATGCCCATTGGTCACCATAGGACTGAAAATTTTCATCGACAAACTCACTGTTTTGGTTTGCTCTTGCTTCTTTTTGCAAAGGAAGTGCAATCAAGTTTCCAAAACCGCCTTTTGGCATGGTATCCTGACTGGGAAACAACCGGTCATAAGATTTAAATTGGACTTCATGTCTTCTGCCCATGGAGCAGGTAATCAGGGCAGTACCGAGTTTACGAGCCAAATTAGCAGGCAACCGATTTTCGAAGAAAAACCAGACATGACCACCTTTCCCGGAGCGTGACCGTTCCACAGCAACTGGGATGTTGAACGCTACACAAACATCTCTCAGAACAGAGATGTCTTTCTGCCAGTCTTCATCGTCAAAATCCATTGCCAAAAAGCAGCATGTTTCATCCGGCAGCATTGGATAGATGCCGACGACGATATTCCCTCTTAGGTGATTCTCAATGACATCTTCACTCAAAGCGGTATATAATTTGTTTTCGCATTTGGAGCAGGAAATTTTTGGCTTGGCGCATATTCCTGATTGCCACTCATTCAGACATACTGGTGAGTAGCCCGACGTCCCTTTATTTTTATTCTCCCACCGCTTTGCATAAACGTCCTCACGGCCTTTGAAAAGTGACATGAACAGTCGGATCTTGGAAGAAGTATCTGATTGGTTATCCAGATCTGAAAAGGAATGCCTGTCAATCAATTCATCGGCGGGTATATTATTTTTCGTATATATTTCCGAGATAATATTTGAGGAAAGTTCTGATTTCGTCAGTCCAAGTTGAGCTTTCAATAGCCTGTTTTCTTTTGTTAATCGATTTACTTCTTCTAACAAGACATTATATTTTTCGAGTAGATTCCTATTATTCATTTTTTTGTTTACCAAAATGATTTTTAGAAATAACGAACCTATCCGCATGAGGACTCTTGGAAAGCCGGTATATGAATCTCTCGATAGCAAAATGTTGAAGAAGTTCATTAAATGGCCGTGAAGTTTCCCTGGCTTTGTTGAGAAGACGCTGATGCACTGAAGCGGCGATATTTTTGGCTTTTCCTGTCATTACAGGATTGCCTCAAGGTAGGGGCGCATGATTTTATTCACGCGGCAGACAGTGGCATAACGCATGATATCTTCCACTTTGATTTTTCTTCGTTCACGGTAAAAACGGATCGCTTCTATTATGGTATCGAGACCGACCTTATTCCGGAACTTGAAACAGTCGGCGAGAGTCTTTTCCGGGCTATAAATACGCACGCTGACACCGTCGAGATCATGAATATCCACACCTGCCGTGAAGGCTTCGCCTGTGAAGCGATAGGTCCTGATAGGCGGATAATCCAGGCGGGGTTCTTCGGCACCTCGCTGCAGCGCCACGTGAACTTCGTGGGGTATCTGGGTGGTCAGTTCGTAAAAAGATAGGGCAGAAATCAGGCAGATAGCACCATGTGAGATCCGGGTTGCAACAGTTACCAGGTCCGGATTTCCCAGCGGCGGGATATTTGAAAGACGAAACACACCGCGACTGATCACTTCGAGTTGCCCTGAGTCTCTCATGGCATAAAGCGTTCCTGGATGAATGCCAGCTTGAAGCGCTTGCGATGTTCGGAGGATACCGCCATGCTGTTCAAAAATTTTTACAGCCCTAGCGAATCGGGAATCGGGAGCATGTGTGTTTTGAGATCTCATGATAGAAATACCTATACATATTAATTATTGTTGGTAATTTTATCATCGCAGTTAGCCATGTCAATTAAAAATCCACATGCTTCTCTCATTTCATTGAATTTACCTTTTCCCGCCCGGTGTCAAACAACGGGTTCTCCTTTTTTCACGCTGGCTTTTTTAATCACGCCATAGGCGTGACTGCAAAAAGCCAACCTTATGAAACGTGGAAAACAATTTGACAATACAACAATTTATCGTATGATATATCATCTGACGGATCACGTGTCATGAACTTCGATTTATCAGTTTCCCTCCCCAACCAAAAGGAGAAGCCCCTTGAATACTCAGGCTGACATACCACGCTTAATCCGTGAGCTTCGGAATCGAACGGGTCTTACCCAGGAAAAATTCACGGCCAAGCTTGGCGTCACCTTCCCCACCATCAACCGTTGGGAGAATGGCCGCGCCAAACCCTCGCCACTGGCGATGAAGCAGATCGAGGAACTGCTGCGAGGTATGGGCGATGACGGTGCTGACTTGCTGGAACGCGGTCTTTTAAACAGATGAAGGCAACTACCACCCGTAAAACGGGTGGCTTGATATTGACCCTGAAAAGGTCTTTTTTCTCTCATCCCGCTAAAAGCGGGACTCTCGGAGGCACAGAGTTTTTGGCCAAAATCCTTAAGTGGAACATTCCGGTCGGCAGCTCCATTATCCGCAATCCCATTCTGGTGTCCTATGCGGCTAAAGGAATGTTACCCTATCGAGGGTTAGGCTCGGGCATTAAGCGTGCCTTGGAAGCCTGGCCGGAAATTGACTTTGTTGATAACCGGGGCTGTTCACCGAAAGGCTGTAAAAAGTTCGGGGAAAAGTTCGGGGAAAACGTCGGGGAAAATTCTGGCCGCATTGCAACAGGATGGGAATTTGACCATTCCTGAACTGGCCTTATTGATCGGTGTAACAGAACGATCCATAGAGCGGAACATCAAAAAATTGCAGGAACAGGGCCGTCTGCGCCGCATCGGCCCTGCCAAGGGCGGACATTGGGAGGTTCTATGACCTACAACGAAGCCGAAACCCGATATCTCCTGATTAATCCGGTCCTGCGTGAAAAAGGCTTCGACGATCATAAGTGGCCGAAGTTAGAAACCTCGGATAGGTGTAATCTACCGGTGCTACAAGCAGGTGGCGTAGAAACAGCGCCGGACTGATTTCCTCCTTAGGTGAAATTAGCGTTCAGTTTATTGCCGTGGGTTTCCATTATTTCATAAATATTGAGATAATAATTGCTTGACACCAATTGTATTTTATGTCAAGTACTATACATATGTATAGTACTCAGGCTCTCACACAAAGACAGACCCAAATTTTAGACTTTCTTCGAAATTTCAAAAACCAGGAGGGAGTTGCGCCGACCTATAGGGAAATTTCAGGGCACTTCGGTTTTAAGAGCACTAAAGCGGCATCTGACCACGTGCGCGCATTAGAAAAAAAAGGATATGTGCGTCTTCATGGAAACCGCTCCAGGAGCATCGAAATAGTATCCTCGGAGCCTAATCCAACCGGTCATGTTGTTTCGATTCCCATATTGGGAGAGATACCGGCGGGAAAGCCCGAGAAAAAAGAGGAAAATCGATCCCACACCATAATCGTTGATGAGACGATACTCGGCAATTGCAAAGAACATCGACTATTTGCGCTAAAAGTCACAGGTGAATCAATGATGGGACGCAGTATCCGTGATGGGGATTGGGTCATCGCGGATGCTGATGTGTCCCCCAATGAGGGAGAAGTGGTTGTGGCGTTAATCGACGGCGATAACACCCTTAAAACCCTTGCTAAAAGAAAAAAGCGCTTTTATCTAAAAGCGGAAAACCCAGACTATCCGGATTGGATTCCCATGGAAGAGATGATCATTCAAGGGATTGTCAAGGCCGTACTTCGACGAATATAGAAATGGCATGACTACAGCAACCGCAAAAACATCTGATCTTATTCAAGCCCACTCAGCCACGCCATCCGGCATGCGCTTCTATGCCTCCCTGGAATCTGTCATGCAGGACGAATATCTGCTCGGGTATTTTTCCGTCATTAAACGGGCCTGGCGGGAGATGAAACTGGATGGCGTACTCTTCCTAGATGGACGCCCTGTCTTGTACCTGAAGGAGTATACCCGTCCTTTTACAATCCGGGAAAGACTTCTTCAACAGCGACTTTTCTGGAATCAAGGCGTGGCCAACGTCCTTGTTCTGGCGGATCCAACATCTGTATATATTTATTCAGGATTGGCAAGTCCGGCCAAAGATGATACGGACCCATCGGCAGCTGAAAATGCACTTGTGGAAACCTTGGCCCTGACCGATTATGTTCGCCGTATTCGATCCCTGTATCACTCATTGGCAACAGGTCATTACTATGAAGATGAAGCCCGGCAAAGTCATTTCGACCCAGGCCAGGCCGTGGATGCAAGGCTTTTGGACAACCTTCGGGCTTTGCGCGATGCATTGACCCAAGGTGATGAAAGGTTAGACACCCAAAAAGCGCATGCTTTAATCGGGCGGGTGCTTTTTCTCTGTTATCTCCTTGATCGTAAAATCTTTCCAATCGATAGATCAAAGGACGGCCGAACCGGAACAGTGCGTTTTACCGAGTCGTTGAAAAAACGATCCGATGATGAACGAATTGACTATCTTTATAATGTTTTTTCGGATCTTAAAGAGCGATTTAATGGCAATATGTTCGACCAGGACCTTGATGCAGAGAAGCTTCTGATCAAGCCATCCCATTTGAGCAAACTGATTCTCTTCTTCGGCGGCCATGATGTAAAAAGCAGGCAGCTCACTTTTTGGCCGTATGATTTCAAAATGATTCCAGTGGAAACCATCAGCGCTATTTATCAGGATTTCCTGGCCCTGGAAGACCCTGAAAAACAGCGCAAGCGTGGGGCTTTTTATACGCCGCGTTTTCTGGCGGAAATGGTGGTGGATATGGCCGTCCGCGACGATCCGAATGCCTTTGAAGACTCTTTTTTAGATCCGGCATGTGGGTCGGGGGTTTTTTTGGTTATTCTGTTTAACCGCCTTGCCAATCGCTGGTTACGGCGAAACAGTCGGACCCATTACACCACGAAGGCAAAAGCATTTCAGGAAATTCTCTCACGCCAAATCCACGGTGTCGACCTGGAAGAAACAGCGTGCCGCATTGCCTGCTTCAGTCTATATCTGGCCTACCTGGACTTTTTCGATCCGCCCGATATTCAAGAACATATCAAAAAGACTGGCCGCCCCCTTCCGAGACTGCTGGATTATGGCAATACGCCTGATCGACCGACCGCGGATATTGCCGTCATTTATAAAGCTGATTTCCTGGCCGATGAAACCTTTGCCGGACAAACATTCGATTACGTCATCGGCAATCCGCCATGGGAAGGCCGGGGGAGTAAACAACTGGCCCAAAAATTCATGAAAAACGTCCCGAAGATACTACGGAAAGGCGGAACCGGTTGTCTTTTGCTGCCCACCAAAATTCTCCAAAACCAGACGGATGCCTTTCAAGCCGAATGGTTAACTCAGGTCACCTTGGAAGAAGTGCTGCAATTGGCAGACTACAGCTTTCTTCTTTTCCAGAATGCCCTATGCCCAGCATTCATTGCACGTTTCATAAATACCCCGCCGCAATCTAATCGTCACACGGTGGAATTTAATGCGCCGAAATTCAATCGCGACGGGCTTCGTCAGGGCATCATTAAAGTCGATCCTTCATCCCGCACATGGATCCCATTGGCCGACATTCTGGCCGCCACCCGCTCCCAAACCGCTCCGGTGATGTGGAAACGCCGGCTATGGGGGACGTCACGGGATCAAAAGCTGCTCGATTTGCTCCAAGAGCTACCGCCACTTTCAGATTTGGTGGGTACGCCCAATCAAGGAAAAAGATGGTTGAAAGGGCAGGGTTTTCAGCCGTACTATCCGGAAAAAGCAAAAAGTGATCAGAAATATCCCAAACCGAAGCCAAATCCTTGGCCACTTGAGAGTCGTTTTGTCCAAACAGATCAATCTCTTGTAATGCTCTTATTTCAGAACGACTGCATACAGTTAGGAGCCCGCCTAAAGATAATAGAAGCATCAAATGAGTTTTTGAGGCGCACTCCAAACACTAGAATATTTAAAGGACCAATGGTCTTGGTAAGTCAAGGCTTTAGCAAAGTTGCTTTTTGTGATTTCAATGTGCTCTTTCAGGATAGCCTTCAATCAATTACCGGCCAAAAAGAGGATACAGAACTGTTGATGTTTCTGACAGCCTATTTGCGGTCAAAACTATCCCGATACTTTCTGTTTCACACATCGGCCAACTGGGGGAGTGAAAGGGACAAGGTGCATTTAATTTAACATAGAAATCCATGCCCTCTGGGCATGGTCAGAGTTCAAAGGCTTTGCCATTTGAACGACTCATTGTTAATCCAATACACTGAGTTGTCCCAACAAACACAGTGAAAGGAGAAAACAATGAGTCGATTTAGAAAATTATCACATACACTATGGCATTGCCAATATCATATAGTCTGGGTCCCGAAATACCGGCACAAAATACTGACTGGTCATATAGGCAATGAAATTGGTAATTGTATCAGATCATTTTCGGAGCAAAAGAAAGTTGAAATTGTAGAAATGAATATTCAACCTGATCATATCCATTTGATAACGATGATACCTCCAAAAATATCTGTTTCAGATTACTGTGGTATTGTAAAAGGAAGAACCGCAATTCGCGTCTTCAATAAATACAAAGAGCTTAAACAAAAACCCTACTGGGGCAACCATTTTTGGACCGAAGGTTACTGTGTGGATACAGTCGGCCTTGATTCAGAAATGATAAGAAAGTACGTTAAGTATCAAGGTTATCAGGAACGCAAAAAAGAGAGCCAGGGTAAATTATTCTAAACAGAAAACTGTTGGGCCAACTCATTAACCTTGCCCCCTTGGGAGCAAGGCAAGCTCACCCCCTTATAGGGGTTAACTCAATACCACCCTTTCTAAGGGTGGATTCTTTATACGAGTTGCTAAGAGTACCATTCCCTTTACCGGGAAGCGAATTTGTTTCACCGGAAGCGGATTTCATCGTGGATCACGTAGCCAAAACATTCGAAGATCTGAGAAACAATTTACAGAGCCGCCTCAATGAATTGAAAAAGCAAGTAGATCAAAATGCATTGCAGAATGAAATTGGCAAACAGGCACTAAAAGCCTGGCGCCGGGAAAAAAAAGAGCTTGTCGATTGCCTTCAAGCTGAATTTGAGCCTCTGATCTATCAATATTTCGGCTTGACAGACCAAGAGATCGCCCTGGTTGAAGACACAACCGAAATTTTTATCCCAAGCGCCACGCCTACCAGTTGGCGTTCCGCCCAATCCATCACTCTTGATCCTTTGGAAAGATCTAAGACGACCCCCTACGCTGAGAAAGGGCTGGGTGCATATGCGGACACCTTGACAACAACGCTAAACGCCTGGGCCGAAGCTGAAAGGTCAAGCCATCGAGTTTGCGCCGAAGGCGGGACAGACGGCGATACGGGCTTGGCAATGGTTACGGTTCACCTTTCGCAAAAAGAGGCGCCGTATCGAGCTGAATCACTTTCCCGAGACCTGTCCGAAGCCTTGAGAGCCTACTATGAAGGCATATCGAATAAGAGGGGCGCTCTCAAGTATGAGCGCGATATTCTTTTTTTTCAAGGTAATAAGACGATACATATTGTTCGTCCAAATACACTTCTAAACTGGACGCGTACAGCTGCCTTGAACGATGCAGCCAGAATTTACGGCGACATTGCGTTGGCCAATAAGGAATCGCAATGACACGCCATTCGGTCGGAACATATGGCCAGCTTTTCCCTAAACAGCACATCCCCGTCATTCTGTTTTTGCTTTTTCAGGTTGGAAAAAACATACGCAAGCAAACAGCAACGGATCGAGAGGATTGGCTTACCACAAGGCTCTATCGTCGACTCATCCGTGTGCCTTCTTTTCGTGATGGCCCACTCCAGATCCATCTACAACCCGACATTGTAAGCTTTGAGGCAGATCCTGAAATAAATACGCCCGAAGGCCGACTCGACCTGCAAGTATCTTGCGGGCGCGGGTACGAGGTCTATTTTGCCATAGAAGCCAAAAGATTGCGTGTGTCGTTACCCAGCAGATTCTTCTCGGGCATCTAGGAATATGTGAAAGATGGAATGATGCGATTTATAACCGGCCAGTATGCGCCTTTTATGCAGACCGGCGCCATGCTTGGCTATGTCTATGATGGAGAAAAGGAGAATGCCCGTGTGGACATCGACCAGCAGATTCAAAAGAATGCGAAAGAATTAAAACTAAAGGAACCCAAAAGACTTTTACCCTCCCCAATATTACCAGACCAGCCCATTCATGAAACGAATCATGATTTGGATAGAGGCTCTTTTACCATCTTTCATCTTCTTCTTGATGTTTAGTCAAGTATTGAAACCCCTGTCCTCAGGGCAAGGGCAGAGTTCAGAGGCTTTGGGATTTCACGGCATCTGAGAAATATATTTAAATCCGGGGAACTGGAGCGTAATTCAGTTGTTGCATTTTTTGCAGCAACTGCCGCTGACGGGAAAACTTATCAGGTGGAGTGTTTCAACCTATATGCCGTCATTTCAGTGGGTTCCCTGGGCAGTTAATGCCTTGGTTGCGATCACGCTGATGATTGCAGAGAGCAATCCTGCAGAGAAAGAAACGATGGTAAAACTGATGGTAAATTTGATTAACAACCGGAATTAGAAAAAATGGCGGACACATCAAAAACTGAACATACCAGGAATGTGAACCCATGCCGAAAAAGAAGACACGACTGGATCGGTTTTCCGATCTGACCTGGAACGATATCGAAGAATGGGCCGGCAGGAAAATTGTCTCCCGGGGCAAGAGTTATCAGCGCCAGGGGCGTGTTTCCGATCTGGCCGTAACGGACGACGAAAGCCTGCTTGCCTGGGTGGACGGTACGGAGCGTTATGCCACC